>JBLNAO010000205.1:0-4833 GCA_050259395.1 Chloroflexota bacterium | reverse complement strand
GGATTATTACCGGAACAGATAACAAATGCCTGCACAAATTTCCTTGTCACCAAAGGTGCCTCAAAGGATGGATCAGTGATGATCACATATTCGGCAGATTCTCATGTTCTTTACGGGGAATTGTACTACTGGCCCGAAAAAAACTGGCCTGCAGGCACAATGGTTAATGTTTATGAGTGGGATACCGGAAAATTTCTCGGGAAGATACCTCAGAAATCACACACATACTCGGTCGTGGGCAACATGAACCAGCATCAGCTCTCGATAGGTGAAACCACTTTCGGTGGTCGTGAAGGGCTAACTGATTCAACCGCGATCGTTGATTATGGATCCTTGATATACATGACTCTTCAAAGAGCCAAAAATGCAAGGGAAGCTATTGCAACTTTTTCTGACCTGGTTAATAATTATGGATATGCAAGCTCAGGTGAATCGTTCTCAATTGCAGACGCCAATGAAGCATGGATACTGGAGCTGATCGGTAAAGGACCTGGAAAGAAAGGTGCTGTCTGGGTTGCCCGCCGCATCCCCGATGGATATATTTCCGGGCATGCCAACCATCCGAGAATAACAACATTCCCTCTTGCAGATGGAGTTAAGTCGATCACTTCAAAGCAGCTTGATAAGATCAACAATCCCGAAGTTGAAACAGTATATGCATATGATGTTGTCGATGTGGCACGCAGTCATGGATGGTTCAACGGAAAGGATCAGGATTTCAGCTTCAGCGACACTTATGCTCCCCTCGACTTTTCCGGAGCAAGATTCTGCGAAGCCAGGGTATGGTCGGGTTTCAACATGGTGAATAGCGACATGGGCAAATACCTTGACTATGCCATGGGCGAAAACCTGAAGAACAGGATGCCGCTCTGGGTGAAACCTGACAATAAGCTCACTCCCCGGGATGTAATGGGAATGATGAGAAATTATTACCAGGGTACACCGATGGACATGACAAAGGATGTCGGGGCAGGGCCTTACGGAAGCACAGTACGATGGAGACCTATGGAATGGGAAGTGGATGGAGTGAAATACATACACGAAAGGGCCATTTCAACACAGCAGACAGGATTCTCGTTTGTTGCCCAGAGCCGCTCCTGGCTGCCGGATCCTGTTGGCGGAATATTCTGGTTCGGTGTCGATGACACCTATTATACTGTATACTCTCCAATGTATTGCGGAATCACAAAAGTTCCCGAGACCTTTGCAGTCGGGAATGGCGACATGATGACTTTCAGCGATAACTCTGCCTTCTGGGTCTTCAACCAGGTGACCAATTTTGCATATACCCGTACAAGTCTTCTTATAGGCGATCTTCAGAAAAAGCAATCCGAGCTTGAAAACGGATATTTTTCAGAAACGCCTGATGTTGATAAAAAAGCTGAAGCTATGTACAAGGAGAATCCTGCCAATGCAATTAATTACCTGACTGATTATTCGGTAAAATCAGGTAACAAGACTGTGAATGAATGGAAAGACCTATATAAATTCCTTTTCGTGAAATACATGGATGGCAACGTGAAAGAAAAAAGACCTGTACCGGCTGGTTATCAATATGTTACTCCTTCGGTTTCACAACCTGGTTATGGCGATGAATGGAACAGGACCATAGTGAAGATGACCGGGGATAAGTACAGGGAGAAATAGTAATAAGTGCCTAAAGTACGTAGAGTTAAAAGGGACCTTTATATCTCCACTTAACTCTAAATACTCTAGGCACTCTAGGCATTCTAGGCACTTTTTTTATTCAACCCTATTTATTTTCGAATTTAATTCATACATTTGCGACCGGATTTTTGAAAAAGAAAAGAGAATACAAATACATTGCGCGATGACCAACTTAATGAATGTGATTGAGAAAGAATACGGGGTTAAGAATGAATTTCCCAAATTCGGAGCAGGCGACACCGTTACTGTCCACTATAAAATAAAGGAAGGTAACAAGGAAAGAGTCCAGCAGTACCGTGGAGTCGTTATACAGAGATCAGGAAGCAAGCACACCGAGACCTTCACGGTAAGGAAAATGTCGGGGAACATTGGTGTTGAAAGGATTTTCCCGATTGCATCGCCCTTCATAGATAAAATAGAGGTAAACAAACATGGTAAAGTACGCAGGGCAAGGATTTTCTACCTTCGCGATCTTACCGGTAAGAAAGCACGTATCCGCGAGAAGAAATTCTAAGCGGTGCTTTAAATCTTATTGAAAGCTGTTCAGAATCGAGCAGCTTTTTTTTTGCAGGAACAGAATAAAAGTAATCGGTAATCAGTATTGAGTCTGCCTTACCGATTACCGATTTCCTTATACAAAATACCTTATATTTTATCTATCAATGCCTGGCTTCTCGCCTTTGCTTCTTCTACAACCTTATTTGCCTGGACATCCCCCTCCTGCACCAGCTGGTTAGCTTTGGTATCGGCAGTTTTGTTGATCTGGTCTGCTGACTTCTGAGCAGCAAGCTTGGCGATTGCCCCTTTTGATGCAGCACCATCTATTATCTTCTGGGCCTGGACTGCCGCTTCTTCCCTGATCTTAGCTGCTCCTTTTGCAGCTTCGTCGCGGATCTGTTGAGCTCTTTCTTCAGCTTCCTGCACTATTTTGGCTGCCTGTGCTTCAGCTTCCGCCCTGGCCTTCTCCTTGCCTTCATCTACAGCATTTGTAACAGTCTGCTTAACTGTTTCCTTAACAGCTTCCTTTGCTCCTCCGCCTGCACTCTCACCTTCTGATTTGCCAAAGAATGGCGCTACCTGGGGATCTTTGAAAGTCCCGGTTACCTTGACATTTACTTTTATGACATCGGAAGGTTTGAATGCCACACCATAAGATGCTGCCTGGGAAGTGAGATTGTTTATGAGCGAATTTACCGAGCCGCCAAGTGCCGTCCGCGGGAGCTCAGTTTTCACTATGTAATTTATCGTCTGATCGAGACCCTGGTCGCCGCTGATGTTCATTTTCATATCACCGGCCTTAACATCGAATGGTGAAACAAATATTCTTCCGTCAGCAATCTTAAAGCTTACATTCACATTTTTGAAGGTGTTGCTGACCTTGTCGCCAAGCTGCAGCACACTTTTCATCTTGTCAAATGTTTTCGATTCAAGAAGCGTGACCTCGTCTGACTGAAGTTTTCCGCCTCCATTAATTGAATTGATGACCGGCATCATATCACTTCCCAGGAGGCTCACATAGTTTAGGGTGGCGTTCATCTTCCCATCAATCCCCTTTGCTGCAGGAGCAAGCTTCTGAACAGTGTTGAAAGTATTGAATGCATCCTTCACTCCAATGTTCTTCATGTCAAAGTCGGCCTTCATGGTAGGCTTGAGAGTGTCGCGTGTATCATAATCGGCATTCATTGCAATTGAACCGTTGAGGATGTTCATTCCCGCATTGCGTATGCTTAGTATACCATTTCTCACTATCAATTGCCCTTTCACATTCTGAGCTTTGATACTATCGTATAAGAATCTCTCGATGAGGGCATTGAAGGTGAAATCAATGTTTTTCGGAACCTGGATGACTGCCAGGGCTGTTGTATCCTCTACTTCGGTTGTATCGACTGCCATTTTCGACATGATCTCTGAAACATCAACCAGCTTCGAATTCAGAGAAAGATTTCCTTTGATGGTTCCGTCGCTGAAAACATAAGGTATATAATTTTCCAGCCTTCCTGCCAGGAGAAAATCGCTCTTCCCCCCCACATTCAGGTTCGTGTTTGACATAGTTGTATATGCAGGAGTGAAAGTGAATCCTGCCTGGTTGATCTTCACCTCAGGATAACCTGTCATAGCAACCAACATGTTTTGAATATTCATATTCCCGGTCGCCTGGAAGCTCTCATACTGTTCTTTTTCGATCATTGACATTTTTCCTGCCATCTCGACTGACATATCGATAATGCCGGACAGATTTATGCTGTCCATGGGCACTGCTTTCGACAGAGCTGCAAGATCAACTTTACCCTTCATCGACCCTTTGAAATCAGGATCGCTCATTGGGGTTTTCAGCGCGAAGGTCATATCAAAGGGACTGCCAGCGAGCTCGAGATGGAACAACGGAACATCTACCGTTGTTTTATCCATATCCTTACCATCCACAACCACCCCGGCTTTAATGTTAATGTTCCTGATCTGTTCGGGCAGATCAGGATAACTTATAAAACCATTATTCACCGTCATGTTCAGGGCAACATCCGGCAAAGTGCTGTCTGCATCGCTGTAAACACCTTTGACAGAGCCCGACAGTGCGAATTCGCCTGTGGCTTTAAGATCCTGGTAATCATTCATATAAAATGCGGGTACCAGAGAAAGAAGAGTCTTGAATGATGTTTGAGGAGTATTGAACTGGACATCTGTCTCTATTTCCTCGCCTGGCATTGCCACAGTACCGGTGAAATTCAGCCTCATGTCGTTAACTGCAAAATAATTATCGCGGAAGGTGAATTTCATGTTGTCAAGGTTTGCCAGCAGATCGATCTTTGAATCGAGAACCGCCTTGTTCATATACTTCATATCCTCCATGGTGAAAGTGAAATCACCGACATTAAGAGCCATCTGGAGGTCAGTTTCACTCATGGTCATGTCCCCCGCGAGCTCAAAATTCAGGTTTTTGAGGTATGCCTGCATGTCTGACTGATAATCCAGGTACGATATATTACTATTCCTGATTGCAACATGCTTAAGCTGAATCTTCATTGTTGAGGGACCAGTTTCTTCTTCGACCTCCGTAGTGGTGGTGGTATCTTTGACAATATCCCAGTTTGCTTTTCCATCTTTCAGAACAATTGCGTTAACAACAGCTCTGTCCATAATTACAGATTTGACTTCATAGCCCGTTTT
>JBLNAO010000204.1:0-3801 GCA_050259395.1 Chloroflexota bacterium | reverse complement strand
GTTCAATCCTGTCTGAACCTGTATTTATGAGATCCAATTCTGCTTTTTGAGTTTTCTGCCACCCTCCTGTACAAAGCGCCCATAAACGATAATACCTGTCAAGCACCAGGCTTTCCGGTTCAAGTCCCACCGTTATTGAATCAATCACCTTGTCGAGCATGGTGTTTATTACAAACACCTTATTTCCACCAAGCCAGTTGGAGACATAGGCAGTGCTACCGTTCACAACTATTGCTTCCGATGTTTTCCCCAGGTTTATATATCCCGAGATTGTGTTACTGTATAGATTGAGTATGGCAATTGAATCGGAATACATGCTTGTAACATAAGCCTTGCTTTCATTAAGGATAGCCATGTTTCTTGGTGAGACCAGGCCGCTGATTGTTGCTTTCGACTTGAAGGATTTCTGATCTATCACCTCGATTTTCCCAGAGTTATTTACAACAATGTACCCGTTATCGCCGAAGTTCACCATTGAATTGGCAACATCGCCGAGCGGTCTGCTGTTATTTGACGAAAAAAGGTCATTGAAAACTTCGAGGGAATCGTATGAAAAGAATGAAAGCGAGCTGTTTCCGCCCAGGAAATTTCCTTCATTGACAACAAATGCTCCTCCTCCAAGCTGGTATTCAATATTAGGCTGATCAAGAAAAGGCGTGCATGAACTAAATAATACACTGATAAAACCAATAAATAAATATCTCATTTTCTGAAAGTTATTTGAGCCAGCAACCTTAAACCAAAGGTGCGGCCGGGTAAAGGAAAATATGCTATATTCTGATATTCCGTATTGAAGACATTATCGACATCGAAGGATAAATCAAGCATTCCCCAGCCTGTTTTGTGCTGCATTCCTGCCGACAGGTTGTTTACCAGATATTCCCGGAGAAAATCATTGGAGCCAGGTGTGATGTATCTCATTCCTGTAAAATTGACCATCCATGCTGAATGAAAGCAGCCATGGCGAAGCTCCAGTGAACCATTTGCCAGGTGCTCCGGAATGTTGGCGAGCTGTCTTACTGCTTCTTCGTCGGTGTTATCTTTTGCCAATGTATATGAATAACAGGCCTTCAACGAAGATTTGAATTTTCCGGAGGTATAAGAAAGTGAGATGCCGGATTCAACACCATTTGTTTTAACACTCCTTATGTTTGAGGCTGACCAGTAGTTGAATTCCCCTGGCATCCATTGTATCATGTCGTTTATAGAATTATGGAAATAATTAAGATCAAAATGCAGGGCAAGAATTGAAATTGACTCATCCATTTCAAGGCCAAGCTCCGACTGTTGAGCATATTCATTCCTGAGATCAGGATTTCCTCCGGGATACCAGTAGAGATCATTCATTGAGGGTATTTTGGAATTCCTTGCGAAGGATGATTTCAGATAATACTCCCTGTTCCGGAAAGGCTGAATCATCAATCCGGCAGAAAAATCCGGGACGAGAAGATCGCTGTTGTGAAGGATCTGCCTTACGAGCAGGCTGCCTCTGATCCTTTCGGAATTGAGGTTCTGCATGGATACTGCAACATCAGCTGAGTTTCTGTTTACCTTCTCCCTGTAGTTATTAGACCGAACCATGTTGATCTCTTCACTTATCTGAACATCGAGGCTGGCAATACTGCCAAGGTTCTTCCTGAGTCCGGACTTAATGATCCAGGTATCTGTATTATTCCTGGAATCAATCTTTGCAAGCCTGTTCCTGTAATAAAGGTCCGACTTCATCCATGCGCCGGTAATAAAAAATCTTTTCTCATTCTCAAAGCGGATCATGGTCCTTAGGGCATTGTCATCCTGGCTTTCCCCGGCATATTCAGAAACAAGCGATGAAGGAAGGTTGCGATGGGCCTCCTGGTACCATAGACGTGCGGATAATTGTCCCCCCTTAATTTTACCGTAAAACTCCTGTATGAATCCCTTCTGCATCATTTCACTGTTCTTCCTGATATCCCTGAAAGATTCTGCCCTCGATACATTATCAGTATAATTGAAATTATTTTCGGCTTCCTGATAAAAGACCCTGCTGACAGACTGGAATGTTTTACTGCCTGTTTCTGAAAGAAGCTGGCCAGAATATTTCCCGAAGCTTCCCATCCCTGGATTTAATGTAATTGAGGTTCGCTCTGACCATTCCGGGGCCGTTTCGAGAGATATAATACCGCCGGAAGCTCCGCTGTTGAGGATCATGGATGATCCGCCGTAATAAATATTTACCCTGTCAGACATTCCGGCCGGAATGATAGAAAGATCGGACTGTCCCAGCATGGGGTTGTCGATTCGCAGGCCATTCCATGTAACCTGGGTTCCGGATGCTCCGGTTCCTCTTAACGAAGGTGTTGCAGACCCGCCGCTGCCATAGTTTTTTATGAATATCGGGGAGTTGACAGAGATGACTTCAGCCACACTGCCAAGGGAGTACCTTGACATGACTGCTGTGTCGACACTCTCGGTTTTGAAGCCGGGCAGGCTGCCTGCAGGCTTCTTTCCGGAAATGACAACCTCATTTATCTTAACGGTATCGCCGCTAATTCGGTTCTGAGCGTGGACCTGAGAGGTGATCAGAAGAATAATATAAACGAAATATGATCTCAATAACATCAGATTTAATAAAGCCTAATGCTCACTGTCAAGATGATCCGGGAAATAAAGTGGTAGGATGATGTATCCGGCGCTTTATCTCCCGAAAGCTTGAATTTTAATGTTTATGGCAGGTCTTCTGACTTATCCCGGTTTCATGAAGCCTTCCCATTCCATAGCGGAACAGTGGCAGGTATTTCATGAAACCATCATCGCTTTGCAGCGACCGGGTTTCACAGCAGCGGGTACTGTTGCGGATTCTGACCGCATTCCCTTTTCATCACGCAAATTGGGCGTGACACCAAAAACATAACAAAGATAATTGAATTTTATAACCGGGAACAACGAAGGTGCAACAGATATGAGACAGTTGTCAACAGCATCAGCGAACATGCCTGAGTATCTGTTCCCCGGTTCCAATCCTGTAACCTGATGAGACAAATCTTATCTGTCCCTCATTATCGACGATTATTATGAAAGGCAATTTTTTACCGGAAACATTCTCGAGATGGATATCACGCCCGAGCATTTTAAGATCCCCATCAGTTCCAAAGTATGATTTTTCAGGCAGGTTCTTCACTCCCGCCACAAGAGGTGAATCAGATAAAAACATGAAATTGCCACCCCACGCATCGAGCTCTTTCTTAAAAGCCGGAAGATCGCTGAACACGTGACGTGATGGTTCCTGGTCGGGATCAATCCATATCAAAACCGTACTTTTCCCAGGAACTGACAGGATATTCTTATTCGGGAAAGTATTCATTATCGATTTTATGTCAGCAGTACCAAGCACCTCGTCTGATTTTTCAGCTTTCCGCAGGTTGACCGCAATGCTTTTGTGCTCGCCTGCTGAAAGTTCAAAGAATGAAAGATTTGCAAGTATAATTTTATCATCAGGCCTGTTGCCGGTCACAAGCATGTAGCTTCCCGATGGCAGCTCCAGCTCTTCAAATTCGCTCACCTTTCTGCTGTATTCATATTCGAGAGTATTGTATCTTCCATTCTCGAACCTGGCAAGAGTGAAGTTTGTATAATACTGTGGTTCAGGATCTTTTTGTGCTGTAACCAATCTGATAAATCCTTTTGGCCCGGTATATTCTTTCTGATCTGAAAAATACACATCATGCCATTTTTCTTCAGTCCGGTACTGAGGCACATTTCTTCCTGGTTCAAGCCGGGCCGGGATTCCCAGGCTCCTGCATAAAGCGACAAAACATATAGCTC
>JBLNAO010000203.1:0-3053 GCA_050259395.1 Chloroflexota bacterium | reverse complement strand
ATAGTTGTTCAGCTCAATTACCAGAGGAAATTGTATTATTTTTCATTTGATGGCGAGTTCCTGAAAGAAATTGATTTTGACCGGAATGTCTCATACATAAAGGTTTGTCAGGATGGCAGGTACATCCTCCAGGAAAGAGGAGCAGGGGGATATGAGAAGTATTCATTCTGCCTTACCACGGATACCTGGGACACTCTTTCGCATGTTGAGAACTACACGAAATGGGAAAACAAGTCAAACATGGTTATAAGCATCGGCTATCCTTCATTCGAAAGCTTTTACGAGGCTGACGGAAAGATGCATATGAAGGACATGTACAACGATACAGTTTACTATGTTGATGATACACAATTGAAGCCTGCGTATTTCCTGAACATGGGTGAATTCAGGCTTCCGGGTGATCTGAGGCCTGAGAAACTTGGTCCGGATATGATCAGCCAGTTCAACGAGAATTCCGGTAAATATTTTTTCGGCACACTGCATGAGGCTGCAGGAAAGATCTTCCTGGCAGCTCATTGCTACAGGGATGCTCCCTCTAGATATGTGGTGTTTGATAAAGCGACCGGTACCGCGACTTACCTGTCTGACGGCAATGAACCGGCGAAAGGATTTATTGACGATATGAATGGTATTACTGAAATCTGGCCGATCGGTAGCGCCAATGAGAACCAGGTGTTCATGCCTGTATCTGTAATGAGCCTGCAGAAACAGATCAAAGAAAACGCAGCCAGGACTGCTAAATTTCCTGAGAAGCAGAAGGAACTTGAACAAATGATAATGTCAATGGATCCAACTGATAATCCATTGCTTGTGCTGGTGACTTTAAAGTGAGTTAGCCGGGGTGCCTGGAGTGCACAGGTGTTTCATTATAATTTGAAATCTTGAGACATTATGAACTACATTAAGAAAATTCTGCTTGTTTCATTTACGATCATTTTCTGCTTTTGCGGAAGGAAAGGTACTGATAAGGAAAATTCAGGTAATGTTTTGAAAATTGACCTTCTTTCGGAATCTGTTTCAGAGGTAAAAAACCTGTCTGAGCTTGCTTCAGATGCCAGGTATGTGCCACTGCAGACAACTGACAGTTCATTGATGAGCGGCTTTTGCAGGAAAGTCATAAAAGCCGGTGACAAGTTTTATATTCATTCGGGGCAGGAGATCCTTTGCTTTGATTCGGAGGGCAAATTTTTATATAAGCTTAGCAATGAGGGAAGGGGCCCGCAGGAATATAACTTCATTAATGATTTTGACATCAGTACCGACAACAGAATCCTGTCAATTCTCTCCCATTCCACAGTAATGATGTTCAGGATTTCAGGAGATGGCTTCGATTATCAAAGTAAAGTAAACCTGAAAGATCCGGCACCTTTCAGGCTGGGCATCGTTCCGGAATCTCACAATATGTTCCTTGCGGTTGCCCCCTGGAGCGGAACAGAACCCTCTTTAAGCTTACTGGTTGATCCCGGCGGAGATACAATCTCTTTTAAACCGAATTTGTATAAGTATACCACGAACAGAACTTCCAATTACCAGGCAATTAACGAGATGGTGGTTTATTCCGCAGGGAAGGAAGTATGCTTCAAGGAAGAATTCAGCGATACTGTTTTTTCGGTTGACGCAAAAAACAATTCCTTCAAGCCCCGGATAATTTTCGATTCACATGGTACGCTTGTAACTGCAGAAATGAGAGGAGGTAACGAGTCTTATGGCACTAACACAAATTATATCGCCAATGTATTTGAGACCCCAAGGTATGTTTTCTACTGGTATGGCACAAAGGAAAAACACAACAGGATTCTGTTTGATAAGTCCACCGGGACGAAAAATAAACTTGATATGGACAATGAAGCAAAGAGTTACGTGAAAGACGACCTGGACGGCGGACCGGATTTCAACGTTGAATTTCTGAATTATTATTGCAGCGCTGGCCAGCTTTTCTCATTTGTTGAAGCAATAACACTTAAGAAATATATAGAAAGTGATGATTTCAGGAATTCGAATGTGAGTTCCGGCAAAAAAGATGAGCTAAGGAAAATCGCTGATTCGCTTAAAGAGACTGATAATCCTGTTCTGGTTGTTGTGACTCCAAAAGACTAGTATGATTATGAAATCACTGTGCGGAATGATTATCCTGTTATCCTGTTTCTCATGCACTGACAGACCCGAGAGTGCAGGTAGCCAGGCAAAAATACCAAGAGAAGAAGAAAATCTTGTTCTTAAGGCTGATCTGATAGCCAGTTACACAAATTTCAGTAATCAGCGGGACAGGAATTATTACCACCTTGTTGATGTTAAGCTCATTAATAACACGAATAAAGAATGTGAGTTTTATACATTGATCTGCGGCTCGCTGGTGAATATAGTGACGGATTCCAAACAGGTGAGCTTCCTGTATCATAATTGTACCACTGACCTGGCTGCTACAATCAAGCTTCAGCCTCACCAGGAATACTCGGTCAATGCAATTCTTGTCAGAAGCAAATACATGAGTGCATTCAATCCCCGTGTGAGGTTCGGTTTTATAATCTGTAAACCCCAAAAAGGACCTGTCACCAATCATGAGATAGTTACAGAACTAAAGGCCATGAGGGAAAAGCAGGAGAATGTGATCTGGAGCAGTCCGGTTACCTTAACTGCAACAAACTCCAATTCATACGAGATCAGGAATATTATCGATGAAGCGGCTTTATCAACATCAAACTGAGGAAGAACTTACACAGAGGGAGAGCCAGGCTCAGAGCTCAGAGCGCAGTGCTCAGGGCAACTTTCACGACCTCCATGACCTGCAATACCTGCATGACCAGCATGTGAGTCGGGATTCGTGCATTCGTGGCTAATTGCTCAGAGCTCAGGGCGCAGAGCTCAGGGCAACTTTCACGACCTCCACGACCTCCATGACCTGCAAGACCTGCAAGACCTGCACGACATTCATTGCTCAGGGCAATCAGTGTAATCCGTGAAACACGATGTAAAAAAGAGCGGGAGAGGGGGAGAATAGGTGAAGAGGAGATGCAAAGCAGGATTTATGAACAAGGATTGCCATCGGCGAACTC
>JBLNAO010000202.1:0-3910 GCA_050259395.1 Chloroflexota bacterium | reverse complement strand
CATCATGAGATTTCTGATCGTTATAATCTTATCTGTAACAATTTTATCTTTTAGCTGCAGGAATTCCGAGCATGTCACGGCTGAAAACGCCAGGAAAGGGGAGGCTCTCTTTAATTCCGTTGGCTGCAAACAATGCCACTCTGTAACCGGAGACACAGTTTTATACGGTCCGTCCTTGAATTCCATTTTTAAGAAAGAGGTTGTTGTATTGCGTGGCGAAAAGAAACTGACTCTCACGATAGACCGCGAATACATTTTAAGATCAATTACAGATCCTGAAAAAGAAAAACCTGATGGGTTCGGGAACAAGAAAATGCTTCCTGTCAATCTTACACCGGATGAAATCGGATTTCTTGCCGATTACCTCATCTACATCAGTGGGGGTCAACAACTGAAGAATCCCTGACAGACATTCCTGAACTTTCGATGCTGAATAGCCTGACAATCTCCCGGAGATCTTTTTCATTCTTCAGTCTTACCTGTTTCTCGTATTCGTTGTTTATTCCCAGGAGGCTGACTGCCGCTGTTTTGTATGAAAGATTGAGAGCATCTTTCTGTTTCTTTATTTGAGAGAAACTTTCCTTTAGTTCGACTGTAGGTATAAAATAATAGATAAACTGTGCGGGAATATTGCGCAGAAATGTATAATGAACCCTTGTGCAACCTATCCTTCTAAGCAGCACTTCAATGATATTGTGATCAGGTGAATTTGCCAACTGTATCTTATATATTGAGTCATTAAGCTGCCCGCCATACCTGTAATACCTGCCTGTAAGAAAGGAACATATCTCTTCATTCGTTCTGAAAATTGAATCTTTCAGCAGATTGTTCTCATATCGTGAATTGATCGTTTTGGCCAACGGTTCAGAAAAAGTCTCATAACTCCCATTGAAAAATTTTTGCGAGACATTTATCTCTGATCCCAGGTCATTCTGAATCATACTGTCGAGATATTCCACCAGGGGTTTCTCAAAATAATGATACTTGTCAACCTGATTTGGCTGGTCAATATAGGTGAACCTGCCCATGTAATCACTCAGAGTGCCAAGCAAAAGATACATTGTGTTTATCCTTATCTCAGCCGGCTGGTTTTGGGCAGCGACCGTGGCTGACAGCAGTACGGACAACAAGAGAATGTGCAGTTTCCGCATGGGTTTTTTTATAAGAACAATTTTCCCGGTAGTTTGTCAGAATCCGGAAGTAAAAATATGGGAATCATAATTGCAGAACATTTATTTATTGTAAATTGAAGATAATCATGTAGATCTTTCCCCTCCTTTTGAAGGAGGGGTGGCCCGGGTTTAATGTTAATTATTTCACAATGTTTATTCCGGGCCGGGGTGGTTGACTCCTGGTTCATTAACTTTATTATTGTTTAATATAACTTTTCTGATCTCTTCCAAAATAAATTCTGGTTCCTGGAATATGAACCTGTTTTCGAACCTGAGAACAGTTAAACCAAGAGATTCAAGGTATTTATCCCTTATCGTATCATTCTGTATTTGTACAGCATCTCCATGTGGTTCTCCGTCAAGCTCAATGATCAGCTTCTCTGTCGGACAATAAAAATCAACAATATACTTACCAATACTATGTTGTCTTCTGAATTTCCTGCCTTCAACTTTTCTTGATTTCAGAAGAATCCATAATGCTGCTTCAGCCGAAGTTGACTTGTTTCTTAGTGCTGACCTGAAGATACAAAGGCTTTTTCGATTGAAGATATTTTTGTTATCCATGAGAAAATGGTAATTGAACCCATTGAATCAACCACCCCGGCCGGGCAGATATATTCCGAATCACTACTAACATATACCCCGGCCACCCCTCCTTCAAAAGGAGGGGAAATATCCAACTGACTCTATTTTTATTACAGAAATTGTAATTCAAATAAACAATTTAATTTTACTTAGCGATTTATGAAGCGGTGCGGTTTGAACCAATTTATTTCTTTTCATAAATCAAGTGCAAACCGCGCCGCTTCATTACAAAAATCAGTTTAGAGATCCTATAATATGTGCAAGACTTTCCAGTCATTCCATCTCTACCTTCGCATAGAGGTTACTGGCCGATAATTCCATAGCCTTCCTCAGGTTTTCAACAGCTTTTTCCTTGTCACCCAGACCTTTATAACCTAATCCTTTAAGCAGATAAGCGTTTGAAAGCCTCACATTTTCAGCTTCACGTTCCCCGAACTTTGCAAAGAAATCAACTTCCTCACCCTGTTTGATCCTGTTATCTGCTTCATTCACAAGTGAATTGAAAATCTCATTTGCCCCGGTTTTATTTCCGAGTTTAAGCATGGCAAGTCCCTGGTAATACTTTATGTTGCTGATCTGCCTTGACTGTTCCCCGGCCGACATAGTGAAATATTGCTTTGCCCTTGCCTTTTGTCCCAGCGCTTCATAAGAAAGGCCGGTAAAATAATTTATCTGCGGGCTCCTGAAATCACCTCTTCTGCCCAGGTCTGAGTTCTCAGGTGTTGCAGCAAGACCCAGAAATTGATCGAGCGCTTCCTTGTACTTCTTTTCAGCCATGAACTTCCTTCCGAGAAGCAGGTGTGCATCGACAGTTATGTCCCTGACCCTCGAGCTGCCCTCACGGAAGTGGAAGTTGCTCTGATCGAGATATTCAACAGCCTTGCCGAACTGGTCAGAAAGGTTCAGAACAATGATCTCTCTTACAAAAGCGTCATCGCGCTGTTTCACAATGTCGTTGGTGCCCTCGAAAAGCTTCGCTCTTTTTTCAATGGGTGTGTTAGCCATTTCGTAAAGAGGGTCGAGCTCGGCATAGTAAACCGGATCGTCCTTCTTGTTTTCCATTGCTTTTTCGTAAGCGGCAATTGCCTTTGTGAGATCCTGAGAATGCTGGTAATATCCCCAGCCGAGATTTCTCCATGCAATTGCAAGTGAAGGTTCATATTTCACAGCTTTTTCCCAGCACTCTATCGCTTTTCCCGGCTGCCTGTCATAATAAAGATTTCCAAGATAATAATATGGTCTTGAATCTTCAGGGAAATATTGCGAAGCCTTCTCCAGCACTTTCACTGATTCGAACCTGTAAGGGAATCCGTAATCCACAGACTGGGATGAAGCAGCCTTGAAGAACTTACGTGCAGCATCTTCGTTACCTTTTTTGTCGGCAAGAAAACCAAGATAATAAGTTAATTCCTGGTCCGTTCCGGTGAATCTTTTCAGCACATCTTCAGCCTCACCATAAAAGCCATCATTCATGTACCCTGTTGCCAGGTCGAGATAATTCCTGGCAAAGTTTCTCATTTTCCTGTTAAGCGATGCCAGTTCTCCTGAAGCTTTATCGGGTGAAGTAAGCCTGAGCGCAAGATAATTCTCATTGATTGCCCTGAAGTCGAGCGGGTCGTTCTGAAGCACCGCGGTTAAAACCGCTCTGGCTCCCTGAACATCCCCCAGCGACCTTAGAAGAGTAGCTTTAAGGTTTATTGCAGCATTGTTACCTGAGTTTGTGGAAAGAGATTCATTGACCTGGCTGAGCGCTTTTGCGGTTTCTCCTCTAAGACAGTATATCCTTGCAAGCTCAATGTATGCTGCGGAATGCCATGCCTGGTCCCAGGTGGCACGGTACAGGGTGTCGATTGCTTCATCGTATAATCCGAGAGCCTTGAGTGTGAGGCCCTGAAGGTACAACGGTTCACAGTTTGAAGGTCTCGTGTAATCTTTCGTAAGTCTGTTTATTGCAGTGGTAAAATACTTCCTGGCAATTTCATATTCACCGTTTTTCAGGTGTATTTTGCCAACTTCGGTGTTAGTCCTGATGTCCCCGGGATCGCGTTTGAGGGCCTCTTCGAAGTAATCCATTGCATTGAGGTTCGGATTATAGAACTGGAGAATGCGGCTTCCCGTAAGAAATAATTCTTCTGTGGTTTTCATCTCGGCAG
>JBLNAO010000201.1:0-7306 GCA_050259395.1 Chloroflexota bacterium | reverse complement strand
ATCTTCATCGCGTTGAGATCGCAGCTTCCCCTGAAAAAGAACACGACAGGAGAATCCTCACACTGCCTTAGCCTGAAAGGATAATCGCCGTCGAGATAGAAAAATGTTTTTATGCCATGCTTCGTTACATATTCAGCTTCTTTCTCAGCAATGGCCAGGTATGACCTGGAGCTTATGTATTTAGCGAGGCCATCACCGATGCCGGGTATTTTGATCAGGCTCTGGTAAGGCTCGGTGAAAACAGCTTCAACACTGCCGAAAAATGAAACCAGCTTTCTGGCATTGATATCACCAATGCCGGGAATAAGGCCCAAAGCAATTTTATGGAGAAGTGATGGTGTGGACATTCACAACACACTTAAAATGTTCAGTATAACAGCGAAACTAAGTGCCAATTTAACAAAAATCTTTAAACAAGGTTATTCTGCATAAAAAAAGATTGCCGACCCGTTCCCGGATCAGCAACCATATTCAATTTTAGACTTTACGCCCCGACGCTGACGGTCGGGATCTTCGCTTCGCTTCGACTCTACGTTCTATATAACCCCCATGTCGAGCATCGAGTTCGCCACCTTGAGGAATCCTGCAATATTGGCGCCCTTAACATAGTCAACATACCCGTCGGGGCGTTTGCCGTACTTCACGCACTGACCATGTATGTTCCTCATGATCTCATGCAGCCGGGTGTCCACTTCGGTGCTGTTCCAGCGTAATTTCATCGAGTTCTGAGTCATTTCGAGTCCAGATGTTGCAACGCCGCCGGCGTTTGAAGCTTTGCCGGGGGAGAACAGCAGACCTGCCTTCTGGATTGCCTCGATTGCCTGAGGGGTGCATGGCATGTTTGCTCCTTCGCATATGCAGATGCAACCGTTATTAATAAGTTTCTCAGCATCATCTCCGCTGAGCTCGTTCTGGGTTGCGCAGGGAAGAGCTATATCCACTTTAACTTCCCAGGGGCGTTTTCCTTCATGGAATTCAACACCCTCGAAAGCATAAGAATAAGGTTTGACAATATCCTGGTTGGAAGCTCTCAGCTCGAGCATGAACTCGATCTTCTTTCCGGAAATTCCTTCAGGATCGTAAACGTAACCATCGGGGCCGGAAATTGTGACAACTTTACCGCCGAGCTCGGTTGCCTTCAGGGCAGCGCCCCAGGCAACATTGCCGAAACCGCTTATTGCCACTTTTTTTCCCTTGAATGATTCCCCGCGGGTTGCAAGCATTTCGTTAGCAAAATACACACAACCGAACCCTGTTGCTTCCGGACGCACCAGGGAGCCTCCCCAGTTGCTTCCTTTTCCTGTCAGAACGCCGGTGTGATCACCCTTCAGTCTCTTGTACATTCCGTACAGGAATCCGATCTCACGTCCGCCGACACCAATATCTCCTGCAGGAACGTCCGTTTCAGGACCAATGTATTTCCACAGTTCGAGCATAAATGCCTGGCAGAATCTCATGACTTCAGCATTGGATTTTCCCTTCGGGTCGAAATCAGATCCGCCTTTTCCACCGCCCATGGGCAAAGTAGTCAGTGCATTCTTGAAGATCTGCTCGAAACCAAGGAATTTCAGGATCGAAAGATTCACGCTGGGGTGGAAGCGAAGCCCGCCTTTGTATGGTCCAATGGCATTGTTGAACTGGATGCGGTAACCAAGGTTGACCCTTACATTCCCTTCGTCGTCTACCCATGGAACTTTAAATGTTATAACCCTGTCGGGCTCAATTATCCGTTCAATGATGTTTGCGGATTCGAATTGCGGATTCTCATTGTAAACTTCCTCAATGGATTCCAGCACTTCTCTGACTGCCTGCAAATACTCAACCTCACCGGGATGTTTCTTCTCGAGGTTGTTCATGATCTTGTCTACATTCATGTCGTATGTTTTTTAGTTTGATTTCAGCTGAAAATGATAAGCAAAATTGAGATTGTTAAAAAGAATTAAAAATGATAAAACTCATATTATCAGCATGTCAACTTAGCTGACGGTATATGATGCAAGTGCCCTCATGAGCTTTGCTTTTTCTTCCTTTGAAAGTGCGCTGATGTAAACAGGGGGGTATTTTGCCACACCCTCGCTGAATTTATGAAACAGAATCAGGCTTGTGACCATTCCAAAATACCTGGTTTCAGTCTTGTATCCTGCGAAAGCACGTTTGTCAATCTCCACGGAGTTCTTCCTCCCGCCAACTATTCCTGCATTGAAGTACCTGATTATGATCTTTTCAGTGTCGTCGGAGAAAAAGACATACTGGTAGCTCAGGAACATCGGGAATATTATCATGATAAGCCATAAGCCGGCAAGTATGACAGTCCACACCGTATCGCTGAAACCGAGAAGAGGGAATTTAATAAATTCTGCAGCATATGCCATGATGAGGTACGCAATAAGCAAGACAGTCACAGCAAAGAGCCTTATTCTTACTCCGATTATGGTTTTGCTGTTGTCGAAAGTCATCCCGCAGATTTTTATATAAAAATAGGAAGATTATTTCAAATTAACTTTCATAAAAAGTATTTCATTAAAGCCGCTTTGCGCAATACAATCCCTGTTATCTTTTTGCTTTGAAAAATTTCAGAAGAAGATCCCTGCATTCATTTTCGAGCACACCGGACAGGACTTTTGTTTTCGGATGAAGGAGGGCCCCGGATATCCCGTTGTAACCTTTCTTTTCATCTGAAGCGCCATAGATAAGCGCTCCGGCCTGGCTCCACCCGATGGCGCCTGCACACATGCCGCATGGCTCAAGCGTGACATAAATTGCACATTCATCGAGGTACTTTCCTCCAAGCCAGTCGGTGGCGGATGTTATGGCCTGCATCTCTGCGTGGGCAGTAGGGTCCCTCAGGGTTTCTGTAAGATTGTGAGCCCGTGCAATGATTGTATCCCGATAGACTATGACCGCACCAACCGGCACCTCCTGTCTGGCATAGGCCTTCATCGCCTCGTCGAGTGCGGCTTTCATGAACTGCTCATTACGGTTCAGGACCATAATTTTGTGATATTAAGACAAAAGACAAAAACACAAAAGTAAAAAGATAAAAGTAAGTCAGGAGGGTTGATTTACTTTTGTCTTTAGCCTTTTATCTTTTATCTTTTCATACTTTTGCTGAAATTTTTGCAAAACGTTATGTACAGGACAAATACCTGCGGTGAACTGAACATCGGGAATGCCGGTAAAGAAGTGACTCTTTGCGGCTGGATTCAGAAATCGAGAGATCTCGGCGGAATGACTTTCATCGATCTGCGCGACAGATACGGGATAACTCAGCTTGTTTTCAACATGGAGACAAACCCGGATTTATGTGAAAAGGCACGTAAGCTGGGAAGGGAATTCGTTGTTCAAGCTACAGGTCTTGTACGTGAAAGGAGCAATAAAAATCCAAAGATACCTACAGGCGGGATAGAGATCGATGTGAAGGATTTCACAGTGCTCAACAGGAGTGAGCTTCCTCCCTTTACAATCGAAGATGAAAGCGACGGTGGTGAAGAGCTCAGGATGAAATACCGCTATCTCGATCTCAGAAGAGCTCCGGTTAAAAGCAATATTATCCTCCGGCACCGTGTTGCCCAGGAGGTAAGGAAGTATATGGATTCCATCGGATTCATTGAAGTTGAAACGCCTGTTCTTATAAAATCAACACCCGAAGGTGCGCGCGACTTCATCGTGCCCTCCAGGATGCAGCCTGGTACTTTTTACGCTTTGCCGCAGTCGCCCCAGACTCTCAAGCAGCTCCTGATGGTTGCCGGGTTCGACAGGTACTTCCAGATAGTGAAATGCTTCAGGGATGAGGATCTCAGGGCCGACCGCCAGCCGGAATTCACACAGATAGACTGCGAGATGTCGTTCGTTGAAAGGGAAGACATTCTCAATACATTCGAAGGACTTGCCAGGTGCCTCTTCAAACAGATAAGGGGAATTGAATTCAGCGAACCGTTCACCAGGCTGCCCTACAGTGAGGCAATGGAGTTCTACGGTTCAGACAAGCCCGATCTTCGTTTCGGGATGAGATTCGCAGAGCTTACATCGATTGTAAAAGGAAAGAATTTTGTGGTTTTCGACTCCGCAGAGTATGTAGGCGGCATCTGCGCAAAAGGCTGTTCCGAATACACCAGAAAGCAGACCGATGAACTTACCGATTTCGTCAAGCGGCCCCAGATCGGTGCAAAAGGCCTGGTTTATGTAAAATACAACACAGACGGAACCATTAAATCATCGGCTGATAAATTCTACACACCCGACGAGCTGAAGAAATGGGCTGAATCCATGAAAGCGGAACCGGGCGACCTTTTACTTATACTTGCAGGAGAAAAGAAAAAAACACTGGCTGCCCTTTCCGAGCTCAGGCTCGAAATGGGAAACAGGCTGGGACTCAGGAAAAGAGATCAGTTTTACCCATTGTGGGTTGTCGACTTCCCGCTACTGGAGTGGAGCGAAGAGGAAAAAAGATTCTTTGCAATGCATCATCCGTTTACCTCGCCTGTTCCGGAAGATCTTCATCTTATGGAAACAGATCCCGGCAAAGTAAGGGCTAATGCATATGACCTTGTTATTAACGGTGTCGAGATCGGGGGAGGATCCATAAGGATTCACGATGCATCCGTTCAGAAGCTCATGTTCAAAGTGCTTGGGTTCAGTGAAGCTGAAGCTGAAGAGCAGTTCGGCTTCCTGTTGAATGCGTTCAAATACGGTGCCCCTCCTCATGGTGGCGTTGCCTTCGGCTTTGACAGGTGGGTTGCGATGTTCGGCGGTCAGGACTCGATCCGCGATTTCATAGCCTTTCCGAAAAACAACTCGGGCAGGGATGTCATGCTCGACACGCCTGCCCAGGTTTCTTCAAAACAGCTCGATGAGCTTATGATCGATATTCGCCGGAAAAACTCCGTGTGATCACTTCTTGAGGGTGATCAGGATAACCCCATTGGCGCCTCTTGAGCCGTAGATTGCTGCTGAAGAGCCTTTAAGTATTTCGATTGACTGGACTGTCTGCGGCAATATATTATCCACAGTGTTCACTATTACACCATCGACTACAAAAAGCGGGTCGGAACTCATGCTGAGTGAATTGACTCCCCCCTGGATCCTTACACTTTTGCCGCTGACCTGCACGCCTGGTTTTCCACGCAGCATTTCGTAGATATCCTTATATACGTATGGGTCTTTTTTGGCATCCACCTTTGAAACCGGTCCAACAAGGTTTTTCTTGTTAACTGTTCCATAACCGATATTAACCTGCTCGTCAGGCTGATTTGCAGGAGGATTGACGTTTTCGACACCGGCAAAATTCACCGGTATTGTGAAATTAACCTCACTTTTTCCATCGATTGGAAGCTCTGCAGTGCGTCCATCCGCCGTAAGGATGCTTACAGTTTTTGAAGACGGATCTATCTTTAACTTGAAATATCCATTTTTATTGGTTTGCTTGCCGGTGTTCTGCTGGTCGACAAGTACGGCGGCACCTTTGACAGGTTTCTGGTTCGCGTCTGTAACAGTGCCTGTAAGCTCAGTTTTTTTCTGTCCGTGGGACAATACTGAAAACATGAAAAACAGAATTGAGAAAATAGCTTTTGTCTTCATAAGTTGAATATGACATCATTGAAAGAGTAATCATGCAATTTATGACAAATAACCGGAATGAACAATGATAAACCTAATATTTTAGTTGAAATCTGATATTTTTGCCACAGTGGACAACAGGGTATTTTATGCAACTGTGTCTTCTAAGAGAACCACTTGGTTCTTACGTTTTAATGATGAACGAGCTTTCCCACAAGCGTTGCGGAAGTGGTCCTCTCGATAAAAACTTTCACATAGTCGCCTTTTTTAACATTCCCTGCAGGGAAAACAACCACTTTATTCTGGGAAGTCCTGCCGTTAAGGAATTCATCCGACCTCTTTGAGAATCCTTCAACCAGCACTTCAACGGTTTTCCCGGCATCAGCTTTCTTTGATTTTGCAGAAAGCTTATTCTGAAGTGCGATCATTTCTGTGAGCCTTCCCGATTTCACCTCTTCGGGAACATCATCCTTCATCCTGCGTGCTGCTTTGGTCCCTGGTCGTTCGCTGTATTTGAACATGTAAGCAAAATCATATCCTGCCCATTCCATCAATGATAATGTTTCACGGTGATCTTCTTCGGTTTCAGTGCAGAAACCTGCGATCATGTCTGTGGAAACGGAACAGTCGGGTATGATATTCCTTATTGCAGTTATCCTGTCCATGTACCACTCCCTCGTATATTCTCGGTTCATCAGCTTCAAAATGCGTGAGCTTCCGCTCTGTGCAGGTAGATGAATATGCCTGCAGATATTGGAATGCCTGGCAATAGTATAAAGGAGCTCATCGGAAATATCTTTAGGATGCGATGTTGAGAATCTCACGCGAAGCAGTGGATCTATCGACGCTACCTTTTCGAGCAGCCATGGAAAGCCGAACGATTCCCAGTTATAGGAGTCTACATTCTGACCCAGAAGTGTGACTTCCCTGTAGCCTTTCGCGAAAAGTTCCCGTGCTTCACGGATTATCGATTCAGGATCGCGGCTTCTCTCCGCACCTCTTACGTATGGCACCACACAATAGGCGCACATGTTATTGCAGCCTCTCATTATTGAGATGAATGATGTTACCCCATTTTTGTCGAGCCTTACCGGATCGATATCGGCATAGGTCTCCTCCCTCGAAAGGAGAACATTCACCGCCTTATGGCCAGCTGAAGCATCAGCAATAAGGGACGGCAGCTCTCGGTACACATCCGGGCCTGCAACAATGTCGACCAGCTGACCTGCTTCAAGCAGCTTCTCCTTCAGTCTTTCCGCCATGCAGCCGATAAGCCCGATGCGGAGCTCCTTGTTCTTCTTTTTAAGATGGTTTATTGCATTGAGCCTTCCCCAGATACGCTGCTCGGCATTATCCCTGATCGAACAGGTGTTTATGAGAATCAGCCCGGCATCTTTTATGTCTCCTGCGGGTTCAAACCCTTCCTTCGACAATATCGACATAACAACCTCGCTGTCAGCTACATTCATCTGGCAACCGTAGGTTTCTATATATACTTTTTTAGACATAGATTCAATTTAAACTTCATTCATTAGTAAGGCTTTCAGCGTAAAGCGTAAGGCGTAGAGCGTAAAGTAAAAGCGTAAAGTGTAAATCATTCCGGCACCCGACTCCTGACTTCCGACTCCTGACTCTTGACTCCTGACTCCAGACTCCTAATAATCAATCGCACAAAAGTATAAACTATGAATGAGGATTGAAAGAATTATTTATTTTTGCATTCTGAAGAAACTAAAAACGAATATATGTC
>JBLNAO010000200.1:0-4123 GCA_050259395.1 Chloroflexota bacterium | reverse complement strand
TCTGTGAACCTCTGTGAACCTCTGTGCTACTCTGTGTAAGTTTTTTGTTATTCGCTCGATTAATGAACCGGAAAGTCCTCATAATCACCTACTACTGGCCGCCAAGCGGAGGGGCCGGCGTGCAGCGGTGGGTAAAGTTTGCGAAGTACCTTCCTGAAAATGGCTGGGAACCGGTGATCCTTACAATCGATCCCGCATATGCAGCCTATCCTGTTACTGACAATACCCTGTTATCAGAAGTTCCGGAATCGCTTCCCGTTTACAGGACGCCTGCCAGAGATTACTTCTCAATTTATAAAAAAGACCGCTCGAAAATTCCATCGGCAGGTTTTGCGATGAACCAGGACAATTCCCTCAAGGGGAAAATTCTGAGATTTGTGCGCGGCAATTTCTTCATACCCGATCCCAGGAAAGGATGGAACAGTCATGCATTCAGAAAAGCTTGTGAATTGATCGCAACACACGATATCAGTCATGTCATTACAACGAGTCCGCCGCATTCAACCCAGCTTATCGGTCTTAAGCTTAAGAAAACATTCCCCTCGATAAAATGGATTGCCGACCTGCGTGATCCCTGGACCGATATCTATTACTATGACCAGTTCTATCCGACATCAATAGCCAGGAGAATCGATGAGGTTTACGAAAAGAGGGTTTTAAGCAATGCAGATTACATTGTAACGGTCGGGCCCTCGCTGAAAAAGATCTTTGTGTCAAAAGTACACAAAGCTGAATCCAGGATTACCGTCATCACCAACGGTTATGATGAGGAGGATTTCACCGGAGAAGTTAAGGAGCCGGTAAAATTCACAATTACTTATGCAGGGACATTATCGGATATTTACCCGACAGGCGGGTTCCTGGATTCATTGGAGAGGCTGAAGGGAAAGGATTTCATGCTCAGGTTTGTGGGATCGGTATCTGCACGGCAGAAAGATCTAATACTTTCGAAAGTTAAGCCTGCCCAGGTGCAATTCCTGCCTTATACAGATCACCGGGCAGCGATAAGGTATATGCGGGAGAGCTCCCTCCTCCTTGTTATTATTCCCGATCACAGGAGCAACAAAAGCATTCTTACCGGGAAACTGTTCGAATATATTGCTTCAAACAGGCCGGTAATGTGCATAGGGCCTGCTGAAGGGGATGCTGCTGCGATACTTGCAGAATCCGGACATGGCAAGACCTTTTCATACAATGACACAGAGGGTATTGGTGAGCACCTGCATTCTTTGTTCTCATCAGGAACCGGTACACTCAAGGTTCCTGGATTATACAGCAGGAGGGAACTTGCCCGCAGGCTGACATCTGTTCTTCAAAAATGAAATCAATGAGAGCAGGCATCATCGTCGACAACGAATTCATCAACGACATCAGGGTAAGGCGTGAAGCCTCCATACTGAAAGCAGAAGGATATGAGGTTTATGTGCTTTGCTTAGGTTTCGGAAATGATTATGATCAGCCCGAGGGTATCAATGTCACAAGAATAAACATCAGCAGAAGATATAAGGATGCATTGTTCTTTTTTATGAACACTCTCCCGGTATATGAAATCATGTGGGCAAGAGAGACCTGCAGTTTCATACTGAAGAATGACCTGTCAATTCTGCATGTTCACGACCTTTACATGTCAAAAGCAGCGTTCAGTGGAATAAGAACGTCGGGCAAAAAGATCCCGATGATCCTCGACCTTCATGAGAATTACCCCTTCCAGGTTACAACTTACAACTGGACAAAAGGCTTCCTGAGAAACATGCTCTCCCGGCCTGCTTCATGGAAGAAAAAAGAATTGGAATACCTGGGTTATGCCGACAGGGTTGTCGTGCTCAGCTCTGAGTACCGCGATTCCCTGATAAGAGAATATCCGCTTCTGGCCCCCGACAGGTTCGTTGTTTTCCCGAATGTTCCGGATATCAATGCCCCGGAATACACTAACAAGACCAGGGTCGAAAATCCTTTCCGGAATGATTTCCCGATACTTCTTTATTATGG
The DNA here is from genome assembly GCA_050259395.1 of Chloroflexota bacterium. GTDB lineage: Bacteria > Bacteroidota > Bacteroidia > Bacteroidales > VadinHA17 > LD21. The sequence continues at coordinate 2,134 of JBLNAO010000200.1, read as the reverse complement.
TGTGATTGCTGAAAGACGGGGTGTTTTCGAGACCCTGGAGGTCTTCCATGAGCTGATAAAAAACAGGTACGAAGTAAATCTTCTTCTTATCGGTCCGGTCGACAAAAAAGACAGGGAATACTTCACCGGGCTTGCATCACTTGATGAACTTAAAGGAAACCTGGTTCATATACCATGGATCAGTTCAAAAGATTTTCCAGGATATCTTGAGATCAGCGATATCTGCCTTGCTCCTTTCAGGAAAAATCCCCAGCACGAATCCGGTATTGCCAACAAAATATATGATTACATGCTTGGCGGAAAGCCACTTGTAGTTTCAGATTGCCGGCCTCAGAAGAACCTTGTTGAAAAATACAGCTGCGGCCTGGTGTTTGCCGACAGCATCGGATTATATGATGCCATCGTAACATTGCTGAATGATGATCAACTGAGGAGATCGATGGGCCGCAACGGTCAGAATGCAATCAGGGGTTTCTATAACATCGATACCTTCAAAGAAATGCTCATTGCCGCATACCGTCAGATTACCTCCAAGGCCTGATTTTCCTGCGTCATGTTTAATAATGAATTTTTTTCATATTTTTATTTCCTTCGTATTCTACTGAATGATCTAAAATATGAAAAACGGAAAAAATGTTTTCCTGATTGCTTTACTGGTTGTGTTGTCACATCTGAGCTGTTTTTCTCAGGAATATTCGAAAGGTTATATATTCGGGCACAAAGGAGATACCATTTCCGGGTTTCTTGAAACACCTGTACTAAACAGAGCTGTTGTCCTTTGTCTATTCAAGCCCACTCTAAAAGATGCTCCTACGGCAATGACTGCCCGTGATATCAAGGGTTTTGGCTATGACAAGACAATTTATGTCTCGACAAAGCTTCGTTTGCTGAAGACCGATACACTTGTATTTACCAGGCTTGTTTTTGATGATCTTTATGACCTGATGTATTTTGAAACATCTTCGGTAAAGAACTTTCTTATACTGACCCCCGACAGTACGATTTTCGGAATACAATATCCACCTGTCCTGAGCGCCTCAGAATTACTTTCCGGCCTTACAGCGGATAAGAAATTCAAACTCCAGGCAGACAGCATTTTCCAGGACGCACCAGACTTGCCGGAATACCAGAAAGGCGTAAGACCAGATATAATTTCACTTACAAATCTTTTCAGGCAATATCATAATAAACCCTCTTCATCAATGTCCAGGAGGATTCCTTCCCCGGACATATCAAAGGATTACAGGGAGGGTTTCGTCATTAACCTCAACGGTGATACAATAGAAGGGCTCATCGGCAATGATTTCAAAAAAACATTCATTAATGCATGTATTTTCAGTCCGGGCAGGAGTGAAAATTCAGTGCGCTTTTTGCCTGAAGATATTACAGGATTCGGAAGCAGGAAGGAAAACAAGATTTTTGCCTCAGCCACTTTCACTACAGCCGGTAAAGACACCAGCGCCTTTGTAAGGCTGGTCCTCGATGGCAACATTGACCTGCTTTATTATGATTCATATGGATTGAAGAATTTTCTTTTCCGGGATTCACAGGATAAAATATCAGTGTTGACCTACCCACCTGCTCTGACCAAAAAGGATTATCTATCGGGTTTAAACTCCTCCAAAAAATTCCGGATCACGGCAGACAGCATTCTTTCAGCACTGAGTATAAAGGAACCCAAAAAAGCTATAAAGCCGGAGTTAAAATCGATCATGAACCTGCTTGAAGAATATCATGGCTCTGCGGGAATGGGTTACTCGTTATATAATGGGATTGAACGAAACTTCGAGATCGGGCCGGTTGCAGGAGTCAGGTTTGAAAACTATAAGCCCAGGATCAATAATGACGGCTTCAAATCATTCTCTGATCCGGCACCCTATGCAGGATTGTACCTTCGCCTGGCAAACAAAAAGACACAGACAGGCATTGTCATAAGGAACACACTCGGTTATCATCATGATAATTATTCATACAAAATAGATCAGCCGGGTCATTCCAGGTATTATCAGACCTCAATAAAAAGTCTTGCAAACAGCTTCGATGCAGGATTGACTTTTAACCCTTTCAAAAAATTGCTGCCTGCCAGCTTCATCGAGGCAGGAGGGGCAGTGAGGTATTACATCAATCCGCAGTA
>JBLNAO010000199.1:0-4174 GCA_050259395.1 Chloroflexota bacterium | reverse complement strand
AGATCATCATCTGAAATTTTGATTTTGAACTCATTTTCGAGATACGATACAAGCCTTACAAACCCCATTGAATCGAAATATCCTTCTTTAAATACCATTGTTTCGTTATTGATCTTTCCTCCGTCGGCAAAGGTCTCCTCGAGCACATAGGATTTTACTTTATCACTTACTAATGCACTTTTTCCGTTGTTCATATTAACTAACTGGTTAGTGGTTTATGTATATTATTCTGATTTCTTGTAGTAGTAATCCCTGTAATGTCCATACTTGCTTCTGTCGAGATCCATATCGTTGAATACAACATCGAAATTCTCAATACGATTGGTTTTGAAGATATTCAGGACATCGGTATAAACATCTTTTCTTGTGTAATTGTTCCGGCACACGAACAATATCTCAGAAGCGTATTTCATGATTGGTGTGGCATCGGAAACAATGTCGACCGGAGGAGAATCAATTATTACATACCTGAAGTTATCTTTCAACCACAAGATGAGTTCGTCAAGTGCTCCGGCTTCGACCATTTCAGATGAGTTTGCAAGGACCGGGCCTGCCGGCACAAAGAAAAGATTCTCATACTCTGTTTCATGAATTATCCTTTCTTTCGGAACATTGTCTGCCAGGTAATTGGTTACACCCAGGACGTTTTTTATCTTGAATGTGTTGTGCAAAGTCGGCCGCCTCAGATCGCAATCAATTACGACTGTTTTATGACCGACACTTGCAATTGAAGCGCCAAGGTTATATGAGATGAAGCTCTTGCCGTCTTTTGGCTGCGAGGATGTGACGATTATTGTATTAAGCTCCTTATGTTTAAACTTAAGGAACAGCCTGCTTCTAAGGTTCCTGAATGATTCTGCTATGGGCGAACCCGGTGCCTCGCTGACAACGGCATCTGTCTTAAGGGTATTGGAATATATTATGCTGAGCACGGGTCTTCTCAGGAGATATTCAGCTTCATTTACCCTGGTAATATTCTCGTTGAAGAAATTCTTAATAATAAGAAAACCTGTAGGTATCAGGAGGGCGAAAAAAAACGCGAACATATAGTTCATCAGCGGTTTGGGCGAAATGATGTTCCTTGTCAGCTTCCTTGCGGGCTCCAGAATTTCGTAGTCAGGATGGTTTGAAGCCCTGGTTATTTCGGCTTCGGTTCTTTTCTGAAGGAGGAATGTATAAATGGCATCGCTGACATCGAACTTGCGCTTCATGCTTACCATGTTAAGCTCGGTTCTTGGCAGTCTCGAGATCTCCGATGATAATCTCTGCTGCCTGTATTCCTGTTCATTCTTGGCCAGGCTGAGTGTAGTGAGGTTGTTTTTGACATTTTCGATTATTGCCTGTTTCTGAAGCCGGATCCTGTTGTCAAACTGCTCCCGGTACAGGTTTTTGTCTGCATTGTTGCTCACAATATTTGACCGCTCGGCATTCAGGGCATGCAGGTCGAGTATGAGCTGGTTCATTATCGGATCCTGAATGTTTGCAGCAGATGGCGGGGCAATACCTGTAACATCCTTGTTCTTTTCGAATTGTTCGAGTATGGATCTGTAATAGCGTTCCTGTATTTCAGACTGCATCCGTTCGTTTTCGATCTGGGTCATCTGCTCATAAGCGCGCTGGCCCTGGTAGCTGAGATCCATTACCTGGTTGGCTGAACGATACTCCCGCAGCCTCGATTCCGATACATTTAATGAGTCAGAGATTCCTGAGATCTGCGAATCTATAAAGCTGACTGCATTTGCCGACATCTTGTTTTTTTTGGAGAGATTGTTGTCCAGGAAGTTCTGAACGTATGAGTTAAGAAAATCAGTTGTCAGATTCAGATTCTTGCCTTTCAGCTTGATATTGATGAGTGATGATCTTACAGAAACCGGTGTGACGTCAATTTTTTCAAGATAGCTCTTGGCCAGGTCATCGAGGCTGTAAAGAACAAAAAAGTATTCCTTGTCTTCACCAGGGGCTGGTTTAAGGATGCTGTGATCATTCAGTGAAACGACAAGCCGGAAATACTTGTTGCTTAGTGTCTGGTTGAACCTGCACACGGTATCGAGCTTGATTACATTTTTTTCGCTCAATACTGCATCGTCGATGTAATTGTATAAAGAGACTTCTTCCTCGTCGAGCGTCAGCCTGAAAGTGGAATCGGTTAAGGCTTTGAAATTGAACCTGGCGTTCAATGGCTGTGCATGTGATTTGTCTATACTTACATGAAAAGGAGGATCGGGATATATCTGGGCATCATGATCCAGAAAATTCTCTTTTTTTGTGAAATATCCAACTTCAAGATTCATCTTGTTCAGGGTCCCTGAAACCAGAGTGAATGATTTGATATTGTTTATGTCATTTTCAAGATTACTGGCCTGTTCATACGAGACAAGACCCCTGAAGAGGTCGTTCGATCCGAGAAGGGCGGGCCGCTGGTCCTGTATCGGACCTATAACAGAATTCACCTCAAAAACAGTGGGTGAATACCTGTTTACGGCAAAAGCAATCCCGAGGAAAAGCAGGAAGCTTATAACATACAGGTATTTTATCGAAAGGACCTGTCCGAGAAAATCCTTTATTATGTATGCGTTTGATATCGGTTGATTCTGATTGGCCATTATCTTTTTTTATTTGAAATTCACACCGGTAAACAGCAGAACTGCTATCAGGGTTGTTATAGAGCTGAGTACTGTTGTGAAGGTGATATTTGAATAACTGGTTGAAATTGCCCTCAGCGGTTCAACGATTACGACATCGTTCGGAAGGACATAAAAATAATCCTTGGAAATGATCTTTGAATCCGAAAGATTAAGCTTGTAAGTTGTAATCTTTTCACCTATGTGCCTCGTTATTATCACATTTTTCCTGTCGCCGTAACGGGTTATACCTCCTCCGAGTCCTATTGCTTCGTAAATGCTGATTTTATCCGGGGTGAAATTGTAAACCCCCTGGCGCTGCACTTCACCGATGACAGTTATCTGGTTATCAATATATTTGACAGAGACCGATATGTTGGAAACGTATTCGCTGAGGGCTTTCTGTATTTTAGCTCCGGCCTGGGCTGTTGTGAGATTCGCCACATTGATGTTTCCAACAAAAGGGAAGCTTATGTTCCCGGCTTCATCGACAATATATCCGATTATTGATCCACCGCCATATGAACCGAGCCTTACCTCTTCAGTCGTATTGAAGATCTGGCTCGTTTGCGGGTCGATGCTCAGAACCTTAACATAAAGCTTGTCAAACGGGGCAATCGTTTTCTGTGTAAGAGGATTGACTACAGAACCCTCCAACCTGTCTACGTCGTTGAAATAGCGAAGTTGTTTTACCGGTACGCAGGCTTGAGACAGGAAGAGAAGTGGAAGCACAAACGCACATGCAAACAACAGAAGTTTCTTCTGCATTTTTTAAATGTTTAATAAAATAATTCACGACCAACACCATCTTTTCTAAGGCAAGGTCCTGATCTAAGTACCTGATTGTGATTTATTTAAATTAGTTTTATATTGTCAGGAGAACCGGAGCTTTTGTTTAAGTTATTATACATAAACTTAAAGGTAAATTGTCCCTTTGCCATTAAGTATGAATTAAGTTTTTGTTAAGACAGGGTTAAGCTATTTTCATAATCACAGACCCGATCTTTTGAACACTGTGCCGACTGTCTTGAACAGTATTATCAGATCGAGTCTTATCGACCAGTTATCAATATATGCAAGGTCAAGCTCCATCCATTTATCGAACCTTATGCTGTTTCTTTCTGGTTTGATCTGCCAGAAGCACGACAGACCAGGTTTAACAGATAATCTCCTGAGCTGCCATCTTTTATATTGCTTTGTTTCACTGAGGAGGGGAGGACGTGGTCCTATTAGCGACATCTCACCTTTGAGCACATTGAATAGTTGCGGCAGCTCGTCCAATCCTGTTCTTCTCAGAAATTTTCCAACGCCGGTGACTCGTGGATCGTCCTTTATCTTGAAAACCGGGCCATCAACTTCATTCTTTTCGCTGAGCTGGTTTCTTATCTGTTCGGCATTTGCTACCATGGTCCTGAACTTGTAAAGATCAAATGGACGGCCTCTCAGGCCAACCCTCGCCTGTTTAAAGATCACAGGACCGGGAGAGGAAAACTTTACCAGCAGGGCTATGATCAGGAAAACAGGTGAAAAGGCTATGATGACAGCAAGTGAAA
>JBLNAO010000198.1:0-3036 GCA_050259395.1 Chloroflexota bacterium | reverse complement strand
TCGCAAACCAGTCCGGATGAGCTTTATAAAATTCTTCATTTGCCCTGTTGGAGTCCATGCGGGCAAATACAACCAGGCCATCTTCATGGGCTGCGCGGCACAGGTCCCCGAAAAGATCGCGACCCTGGAGGTATCTTGCCTGGTAATGATAAGGGATCTTTGTCGGATAATAAGCCACTATTCCGCCTGCATTGATAATTACACCCTGAGTCTGGGTTTTCTTCCAGTGATTTCTCCACCAGCCAATATCATAAGTTACTGGATCTTTTTCAGTAATATTCGTCTGACCCCAGCGCGTGATGCGCCTGAACCAGGGCACCCTGTTTTGTGGCTGTTTGTCATCGTTTCCTATGTTCTGAACCTCGGCCGGGAAAATTGTTGTACCCGCAATTGCGGCAGAAGCAGCAGTTGCTTTTTTAATGAAAGACCGGCGCGAGCTGTTTTTGTCCTTATCAGTATTATACATGTTTCTGTGATTTGAAGGGAAGCGGTTTACATGCTTACAATTTCATGTTTTTTGATCCATTCCGGATCCAGGTTTACTCCCATTCCCGGACCTGTCGGCACTTTCAGCTTGCCGTTTACAATCTTCAAAGGTGAAGTGGGGCATTCGAACGGTACATTGGTGTCGAGTCCCTTGAATTCATGATGTTCTCCGGCATTGGGCGCAACAGAGACAAACTGGCTGTTATACAGGAATCCCAGTCCGCCGCCTGACATGTGAGGTATTACCTGCTTCCCGAATGCGTGAGCCATCTTTGCCACTTTCATGCCGCGGATCAGTCCGCCGAAATAATAATTGTCGGGTTGAACGATCTCAAGCCCGTCATTGGCAATCAGCCACCGGAAGTTCACGAAGCTTTGATCCTGCTCGCCGTTTGAGACAGGGATGGTCAGTGCATCGGCAACAGCCTTGATGTCCTCGAAATGATCGTACATTACCGGTTCCTCGAAATACCTGAATTTGTACTCTTCCAGCAGCCTTCCTGCTTTAATGGCTCCGTCAACATCATAATAGCCATTCGAATCGGCATAAAGCGCCATATCAGGCCCATAATGCTGACGGAGTAGAGGAATCATCTTTTCAGTTTTTCCCGGAACGCCGCCATAATGAATGTCCTTTGTACCGGCATACTGGTAACCTATTTTAACCTTGAGGGCTTTTGTATCGTATTCTGACACAGCTTTTTTAATAAGGTCAAAATGCTCCTCGAGAGGCTTTTCGCGGAACTCGGTGGCAACATAGATCCCAACTTCGGGATTATGTATTTCGCCGATCATCTCTCCCATGGTTTTGCCGGCTATTCTTCCGAGCATGTCGAGTATGGCAAACTCAGCGCATGCCAGGGGAAGTCCCAGCGCTATTCCATTAAGCCTGAAGTTGAAGTTATAGATATAGATGCGATCGAGTATAAGATCGAGCTCGCGGGCATCCTGACCGATGAAGAAGGGCTGGACATTTCTCAGGAATATCGGGAAAAGAGTGTTTATCGTGCTGTGTGCAACAGCATATCCCTCAGCGCCACCCTTTGAACGGACATGGACAAGCCAGCTGCCGTTATAACGCAGCAGGTCGAGAGTTTCGATTATTACAGGGTCCCTGAGCAACTCTGTTTTCAGGACCGGTTGCTTCAGGATTTCATCGAGCCTGGCATATCTTGATTTTACCTCTTCATTTGATTGTGCCGCAGCAGCTCTGGTGCATGCTGAAGGGATAGCTGCAGCCATGCTTCCTGCAACGGCTGTTGATAAGAAATTACGGCGTGAGGTCTTCATAGAAGTTCTTTTTATCAGATTTGATTTTCAATATAAGAAATAATTTCAATGGCACACTCATTGAGAAAGTCCGGTTGAAACGCTAGTTCACCCTAACTTTGTACAAATTAATGTCAGGTATAATAATTGTCTTGTCAGGATTTTTGCAATAGATGTTATGAGTCCACCAGCTTATCTCACCTATTGTATAGATCAGTTCTCCCTTCGATTCGTTATAATTCATTGATTTGACATTTTTAATGCCTTTCAGAGGTTCGAAAGCAGAGAATTTCCCATTAGCAGTATCGAATATCCACGTTTCGACAGAAGTGGAAAGCAGGAGCTTCGTATCAGAGACATAACTAAGGTCGTGTCCTCCATTATCGGGAGTTTCCCATGTTTCCTCGAGCTTAAGGGACGGGGCATCGGAACTCCAATCCTGAAGGCTGTACCTTCTGAGCACGTTATATCCGAGGGCATAAAGTGATTTCTGCTTTTCCATCCATACCACCCCATGGCCTGAATAAAGGCTATCGCGGAAAAGAACATGTTCCGGTTTGTCAAGATCATATACCTCTATGCTATTGCCTTTTGCATGAGTCGATAGAGCAATGACCACCCTGTTGCCTGGAAGCATTTCGGCCGAATGAGCCATCGGCACCTGTGCATAAAAGAGGCTTTTCTTTGTCTTGCGCTCTACAAGAACAACACCACCGCCCGAAGATGTTATGAGCACCCTGTTGCCGGGCACAGGCTTGCATTCATCAGTAGGCACCATCAGCTTCTGATATATGGAAGGGATGTCTGTTGCCTCCTTTACCTTCCAGCTCCAGAGGATCTCAACATCTTTCCCTTCAGAAGCATTTTTGTCAATTATTATTACCTGGTCATCGCCGCAGGCAACTATTTCTGCAGATTTCTTCTTAAAAGAAACAAGTGCAGCAATCAGGATAACTGCAAAAATCCATTTCACTTTATTTATTCTCATCACAAAAGGCAATTATATATTTGAGGAGGTTACAATAAACCTGATCATCTGCTTCCGAAAATATCAAATCTGTCAATCTCAGGCTTCTGATGGGATTCCTCCATTATCTGTTCAATCCTGCCCACTATATCAGCGTGCTGTTCAGCAACATCCACGTTTTCCTGTATATCCCTTGCCAGATCGAAAAGCTGAATTTTCATGTTACCTGACTTTGTCGAATCCCTGATGCCTTTCCAGTTATCCATCCTTACAGCCTGCTGTCCTCTTCCCTCGGGAAATTCCCAGTAGAGGTA
>JBLNAO010000197.1:0-2561 GCA_050259395.1 Chloroflexota bacterium | reverse complement strand
CTTTTGCATTAACGGATTTGAGATATATATTTGCAGTCCCAAAACGAGGTGCCATAGCTCAGTCGGTAGAGCAACGGACTGAAAATCCGTGTGTCCCCGGTTCGATTCCTGGTGGCACCACTTAAAAAGATCGGGAGTGTGAGCGATAGCAAACACTCCCGTTTCATTTTTCCGGCACCGATTCTCGCATTTATCCTGCTCTCCCACTCACTGAAAATACTTCTCCAGGAACCTCATGGCATTTCCCGAAAAAAAGTTTTCCATGATCTTTCCAACTGAGATGTTCCTGTTCTGAATGCATGTCATTGTAAGCATCCCGGAGTTGACAAAGTTTTCAGCATGCTTTTGCAGGTTCCCGTATAACAAAGGCAGCTGCTCAGAAGTCCAGTACCCGTTCGGAGGGTCGACGATGCCGTCATAATCACTTCCAATAACAGCGGTATCCCAGGCATTGAGGCCATTGCGATCGAGCAGCTTAGCGATATGTTCCAGCTGGTTCCAGACAAGCCCCGATATCATTGACAGCTTTGTTTTTTTGCTGTAATACCTCTTTATTTTCTTTTTTTCAGCCTTTGAAGAAAGATGCCTGTCATCGAGCTGAATGCCGAAAAGGCCTCCTGACTCTGCAATCTTCACGATTTCGTCGTCGAAGAAATGGCTGGTTCCTCCTGAGAAAACCCCGTTGTCATCTTCCATCGGGTTGTTGCAATTGTAAATCGAATCATATCCGTTAAGGCAACCATGACTAACGATAATAGGAATATCGTCATCCTGGTATTCATCCTCCAGTAATTTGTAATAATCCATCCGGAACTTCCGGCTCATATGCTTAATGTCAATATGTATTCTTCCGGAATCCTTATCCAGAAGTTTTCTGATTACATTCTTTCCCAGCAGAGTCATCCCTGAATTCATACCATATTTCTGGTCAACATACCTCGAGAGAAATGGAGGAAAGCTCGGTGTATGACCTCCCATCTCATTATAAAAATGATGCATAACTGTTATGAAGAACGGCACATGCGCCCAAAGCTTCATCTTATCAATTTTTGACAGTATATCGGCTTCATTGAAAGGTTCTTCGTTGTTCGTGTCAAACACATAGGCGCCCTCCACAGTCAGAATTACGGAAATAATTTTCTCGTCTTGGAGGTTAGTCGTTAACTCATTGTAATTATGTACAATTTTATAGCACAGATTCTTTCCATTTATATCTATCTGCACACCGTCGAGCTGGGTAAAAAACCCGAATTCCCTGCAGAGCTCTTCATAATTGTCGCAACAATCCTGTATGTGGTTAATTTTGTTAATACCTATCCCGGTTACAAAATTATAGATCAGGTCAGCAACCCTGTCGGTTCCGAGGGAAGATCTGAAAAATTGTTTTTCAATGGGGTTTAGGGCGCAGAAGACCACCCTCACATTGCCTTTCGACAAGGCAGTAAAGTCGGATTGCGAGAATCTGGTCAGTCCGATACTGCGGTTTATTATTTTATCAAGATGGCCCGGGGGATCATATCTCCAGATGCTGTTCTTCTTTTTCGGATCACGGCTGTTCTCATTACTGAATTTTTCAGCCCTCCCGAACGGCTTTATTGAAGGATGGCAATGCAGATCAATGCAAAGAGGATGGTTCTCATGGTTATTCTCACGTTTATTCATATTCCTTTCTTGAAGACATAATAATACCGGAGCTTGAGAAAATTGGCAGTTCCGGCAAGATAAATAAGGACGAACCTTATGAAACTTGCACCATCGATATTGCTCGTGAAATACCTGGCCTTGTTTATTGACAAAAAGCGGTTCAGCCTGTGTGCAACGACTCTCAGTGGTGAATAGCTTTTTACATAAATACCCGACAACTGCCTGTAGAATTCTTTTTTTGAAAGCTTGGTGGGAAGTATGGAATGCACAAAATCGAAATAATCATAATTCCTTGTCTGGAACTCATTGTATTTTTCTTCAAAAAGGTCGGTTCCGGGAAGAGGAGTCAATACTGGGTATGCAGGCCTGAAAAGATTATTCCTGCTGACGTACCTGTAAAGTTCCGCGAAATCCTCTTTGCCGTATTCGGGCCTTATGATGAAATGGGCCATTATATGAATATTCAGCTTCTTCAGGATCATTATAGCCTGATTGTTGATCTCCACTGAAGTCTTCTTGTTGTAATAATCCAGATCTTCCCTCCTGATCGATTCAAGCCCAACGGTAAGGAATTGCAGCCCCGATCCTGTGAGTTCCCGGAACAGATCCTGGTGCTTTATAATTGTATCAGCGCGGGCGTACATCTGGAATTTTTTCCTTATGCCGTTTTCCCTTATGAGAGAGTTCAGCTTCCACATCCTGCCGATATCGTGAAAAGTGTTATCGTCTGAGAAATAAACCACATTCATGCGCTCAGGCATGCTTTTAAGCTCCACGATTATGGATTCCGCTGTTCTTGCCGCATATTTCCCGTCCATCAGCTTCCAGCATGCACAAAAGTTGCATCTGAAAGGGCATCCCCTGCTTGTCATGAGCAGTGCAACCCTGTTCATCACCGAATCATGGTATCTTTTGTG
>JBLNAO010000196.1:0-8728 GCA_050259395.1 Chloroflexota bacterium | reverse complement strand
CCGGCATAGGTATCGAGCACGATTCCCAGCATAAGATCTTCGAGCGGTTTTACCAGGTCGACAATACGGTTACCCGGCTACATGAAGGTACAGGGATAGGCTTGTCAATCTCAAAAGCTTACGTGGAACTCCTCGGGGGAAAGATATGGGTAAGGTCGATTCCCGGCAAAGGCTCTGACTTTTATTTTACCATCCCGTACAGGATGAACAATCATAACACTGATATACAGTTATAAGCTGACGCCTTGCTCGGTATGGGCCTCCCTTCATCTCTGGCAGACGACCAGGCTGATGATGTATACAAAACAAGCATAATTGTTAAACATTATCATCTTTTTTCAGTTGATATGTTTATGAAAAAGGCATATTTGAAAAACAGATCTACGATCTTCATTTTTTTACTTTCGGTCCTGATAAGCTTTCCGGTTTCAGCACAGGATGATGATTCACGGGGCGCCATACAGTGGAAACCCTGGGAACAGAAACTGGTTGCCTCACAACCATTAACCGAAGGTCCCCCTCCTTCAGTGGAAGTGATTTTTACAGGTCCCGCCGGCCAATCATTTCCCGGCATAGCGTTCACCGACGATGGCGTTACTTATACCCTCCGGGCAGTTTTTCCTGATGTAGGAACATGGAAATGGAAGACCCAGAGCAGTAACAATTCCGACAAGGGAATTCACAACATCCACGGCAAGGTCGAGGTTATGCGGTATGTCGGGGAGAATGCCCTCTATCACCATGGAGATATCAGGGTAAGTGAAGACAAGAGATTCCTGACGCATGCAGACGGCACTCCGTTCATCTGGATTGGCGACACAGGCTGGAACGCCACATACAATTCAACGATGGAGGAATGGAAAACTTATGTGGATACAAGGGCTGCACAAAGATTCACTGTTATACAGGTAAGCCCGAGGGGAGTTGGCAGCCGGAATACTGCCTCAGCCAAACCTGATGTTTCATTTAAAGCTGACGGAACTCCTGACCCTGAATTCTGGAAAGATCTTGAGGATAAGATACATTATGCCAATGAGCAGGGAATCCTTATTCTCCTTGTGGGAATTGGAAGTGCCTGGCGCGATTCTACGGCAGCGAATCCACGGAATCAGAGATTTGAAGGTTACATTGCCGGAAGAATGGCCTCTTTGATAGTTGCTCTTTCGCCAAGCTTTGACCAGCTTTTTGCCGACGACCTCGACAGGATGGCCATGGAGCTGCAGAAATGGACAACTCACCTGGTCACTCAGCATCCCGGTACAAACCACAGTGCCAATCTTACCTACAGGAGTTCCAATTCAGTTGACTTCTCAGGATTGCAAACCGGACATCAGGGGGGAGATCTCACAAAAGTCTACTCGACTGCACGGCAATGGACGCTCGACCTCTGGGGCGGAGCCCCGGTAAAGCCTATTATCCTTCTCGAAACAATGTACGATGCTCATGGCAATAATAACGCCAGGAACTGGAGGGAGAAAGATGCGCGGAAACCCGGGTGGATAGCCTGGATGTCGGGTGCAAAAGGTTTTACTTATGGTTCTGGTGACATTCCTCCCAAAGTTTCCGGTGGACATGGAGCCGTTTGGATGTTCAATAAGGACACTTCAACATATGACTGCTGGCAGAAAGCCATAGAATGGGAAAGCGCCTGGCAAATGACAAACATGCGCGATTTTTTCGAGGCATTTGACTGGTGGAACCTCGCTCCTTCGCCGGAATACATCCGGAACCAGGAAAACGAAGACACCCTGCAGATGATGGCTGCCCGCACACCTGACCTGAGCACTCTGGTTGTCTATCTGCCCGCTAATCCGAAAGTGGTGCTCGATCTGTCAACATTCCTCGGCGCTTACAGCTATGTATGGTTCAATCCCCAGTCAGGCAGATACTCCCAACCTGGCCGGCTGACCCCCGGCGATTCAAATAAAGTATTCATAAAGCCTGAAGGATGGGATGATGCTGTTCTTAAAATTACAAGGCTTTGAATGTTTCAAAGATCTGATTGTGAACTTTAAAAAGGTTAACCGGGTCTGATCGGGATTGTAAACACAAAAATACTTCCTTTTCCAACCTTACTTTCAGCCCATATCCTTCCCCCATGGCGTGCAATGAATTCCTTGCAAAGCCTCAGCCCGAAACCTGAGCCCGTTTCAGACATGGTGCCCGGCATTGTAACTATTTCATCAGACCTGAAGATCCTGCGTAATGTATCCTTATCGATCCCGATTCCCGAATCTTTTACTTCGACGGTTGCCTCATTCAGGTTTTTAAGTGCCGTTATCATTACAGCTCCGCCCGGAAATGAGTACTTGATTGCATTGGCGAGAAGGTTTCTCAACACCGTGCTTATCATCTCCTTATCTGCATCGATCAAGAATTCAGGAGGTGTGTCACGAATTATAGTCACTGATTTTTTATCCGCAAAAGCTCTCATTACTTCAACAGCCTGATCAATCTGGGCACTCAGGTTCATTCTGGCAGGGTTCACCCTTATCCGGTTTGTCTGGATTTTTGACCATTCAGCCAGGTTTTTGAGGAGCTCAACTGCTGATAATGATGAATTAAGTATTATTCCTGCATACTTTTCTGCTTTAAGATAATTCTTCTTTTTCAGGTCTTCGATCATGATTTCACAAAAACCGACTATACTGACAAAAGGATTCGTCAGATCATGAGTCATGATTGAAACGAACTTGTCCTTGGTGTCACTCAATTCCCTGTAAAATTTTGAATTCTGGCTTCTCCAGAGGTAAAATCCGGTAATGATCAACGATGTCAGCGTCAGGAACACTATGATGGCGATCATGATGGTCTGCTGATGAAGAACCGACAACGCTTCTTCCCTGTCTATCTTGGATACAATAAACCAGGGAGAGCCAGGTATCCTCCTCATGAATGACAGCACTGTAATATTCCTGTAATCGAGTCCTTCATATCTTCCTTCATTCCCAACTGCCTCAAGTCCTGTGATAAGACTTTGTTTGCTCAGTGTTTTTTTGTAATTTTTGTGCCGTGGCGGATGTGTAAGGGTCTTATTAAGATAAGTCAGGCTATCTCCGTCGAGCCTTACGAGCACAGTTTCAGATGATTTACCCCTGGTTTGCCCAATGTTGATTGTAGGAAAAAGGGTTATCTCAGGATCGATTCTGAGTATTATAACTGCTACCGCCGGTGAATCATTGCCGTCATTAACTGGTATACTTACATCCATATGAATTCCGGACATGTCTTCGGAGTAATGAAGGTCGGAAAAATCGACATCCTTAAGATTGAAGGCGTCCGCATCCACCTTTATAATGCTTCCGGTTGACTCAGTGGATGGATATCTGATCCTTATAAATCCTGATGTATCGGCAATGAGGACACTATGATAATCGTAGTTTTCAACAAACAGGTTAAGCCGTTCGCAGATTTCATTTTTCTTGTTGATATCTTCTTTTCTGATGAAATCGCGAATGAGGGTATTTAACCGTGCTGACTGCCTGATTATGTAGGCATCCCTGATATGCTCCATCCGCCATTTTCTAAGCTCTTCAGACTTCAATGATGTGATCAGATCAAGATTATAATAAGTATTTTCGATAACTTTATGTTTTTGAGCCGGGAAAAGCAATATTGCTCCTAGTGCAACAAGGAGGAAAGCCAGAAAAATCAGGAGAATCAGCGGCTTTGGAATTTTATCCCGGGATGTATTCATGAGGTCATCGCAATAAGGTAAAACAAATTGTGAATGAATATGTTGAAGGCATAAAGCTTTCTGCTGAACATTGCCCGGATGAGGTAAAATAAAATCTCTATATTTGTACCTCATACAATATCATATGGTTGTTGAAGAAGGCGATAAGCTAATCCTGCTTACAAATGACGATGGTCTGTACGCTGCCGGGCTGAAAACACTTCTCGAGGTGATGGAGGATTTCGGAAAAGTGATACTGATTTCGACACTCGAAAGCATGTCGGGTATGTCGCAGGCGCTGACTGTAAAAGTTCCGCTCAGGGTAAGGCTGATTGAAGAAAACGACAGGCACAGGATATATGCCTGCAATGGCACACCCACTGATTGTGTGAAACTTGCAGTTAACCAGCTGGTCGATAGAATGCCCGACTGGGTTGTATCGGGAATTAATCATGGATCGAATGCCTCGGTAAGCGTACTCTATTCAGGAACTATGGCGGCTGCAATCGAAGGATGCCTTTACGGGATAAATTCAGTGGGGTTTTCCCTGAATGACTTCTCACCGACGGCAGATTTCTCAGTTTGCAAAAAATATATCCGCACCGTGATGAAGAATATGGCCGGAGAGCCATTGCCTGACGGTATATGCCTCAATGTCAACATACCATCAGCAAAGAAAGAGGAAATAAAAGGAATTAAAGTGTGCAGGCAGTCCAAAGGCAACTGGAAGGAAGAGTTCGAGAAGAGAAAAGACCCGATGGGCAAATCATATTACTGGCTTACAGGCATTTTCAGAAATCATGAGCCGGAAGCCACAGATACAGACGAGTGGGCGATTGCACATAATTATGTGTCGGTTGTGCCGGTTTCGATCGACATGACAGCCCACGGGTACCTCGATAAACTTAAGTCAAGATTCAAAAAATGACTGCAGCTGAAAAATACGACAGGACAATCACCGGGGTTGTCACGGGCATGCTTCTGCCTTTTTTTATAGGTCTGTGCATATACTTTTTTTCAACGCGGGGGTTGTCAATACAAGCTTATCTTTCCAGGATTTCAGAAACAAATATCATCACTCATGCAATTTCTATCTGTGTATTCCCGAACGTAGTCATATTCATGCTTTACAACAGGTATGACATGCTCAGGGCATGCCGCGGGGTCCTTGCAGTTACCATAATCTGGGCTGTGATCGTTTTCCTGGTAAAAATCCTCGTATGAAATACTTTATTATCGCGGGAGAACAGTCCGGCGACCTGCATGGATCGAATTTGATCAGGGGACTCCATGAAACTGATAAAGAAGCTGAAATAGTATGCTGGGGCGGTGACCTGATGGAAGCTGCCGGTGCAAAATTGCTGATGCACTACAGCAAAACAGCTTTCATGGGCTTTCTGACAGTCATCAGTAATCTGGGGACAATTTCCAAAAACCTTGGCATCTGTAAAAAGCACATAGTGGAATACAATCCCGATGTCATAATCTTTATCGACTATCCCGGATTCAACCTCAGGATTGCAGAATATGCTAAAAAATCCGGGTACAGGACTTTCTACTACATCTCTCCCAAGTTCTGGGCATGGAATGAGGGCAGGGTTGAAAAAGTGAAGAAGTTCATCGACAGGATGTTCATCATATTTCCTTTTGAAACCAATTTCTACAGGGTCCACGGAATTGCAACTGAGTACATGGGCAATCCGCTGGTCGATGAGATAAGCAGACGAACAGCCTTATTCCCTCCTGAAACAGAGCTCCGCAAATCCATGGGCCTGGACGAAAAGCCTGTGATAGCGATACTTGCCGGCAGTCGTAAGCATGAGATAGAATATTGCCTGCCACTGATGCTGAAAGCCATTCCTTATTTTCCCGGCTATCGGTTTGTTCTTGCCGGGGTTAAAAATATAACTGAGGAGTTCTATCATCATATCCTTGGTGACGCCGATGTTATGTTGATTAAGGAAAAAACATACGAGGTACTGCATATCGCTGATGCGGCATTGGTTACATCAGGCACCGCAACACTCGAAGCCGCTTTGCACGGAACTCCCCAGGTGGTCTGCTACAAAGGCGATTCTATTTCCATGCTCATTGGCTGGATGGTGATCAAGGTGAAGCATATTTCACTCGTTAATCTTATAATGAATGCGGAAGTGGTGAAGGAACTCGTCCAGTTCGATCTGACAGGGGATAATATTGTGAAAGAGCTTAAAGCAATTTTGCCCGGTGGTGACAAAAGAGAAAAAATGCTGTCGCAGTATGACGAACTTAAAAAATTGCTGGGGCCGGCAGGAGCATCCGGCAGGATCGCCGCAGAAATGGTCAGGGAACTGAAAAAAACTATGTAAATATTACCATCGGCTTGAGAATTGTTTTCTTCATATTTTTCCTTTTTGCCGGAGCCATAACGTCCGGTCAGGTGAAAATAAGACTCTTTACCAATCTCAGGCCTGAGACAGTTATTTTTTCAGTTACAGAAGGGAATTATTCTCTTGACTCATTCCTGGGTGATACCCTTAACCTCAAAAAAGGAGAGCCTCTGATTATCACAAGATACAATGGCAGGCTCGCAGTCAAGGTCAGGGTCAGACCCGGGTTCGTGGCAGACTCAATAATGTTGAGAGGAATATCTTCCGATGCTTCATTTTCAATAAAAACAGACGAGGCAACACCAATCAGGCAGTTTTACACCGGCAATCTCAAATGCATAGCCGATCTCAATACAGTTCTTCTTATTAATTCATGCGATGAAGAACATTACATTGCAGGTGTGGTGAAAGCTGAAGGAGGCAGTGGAAAGAACATCGAGTTTTTCAAGACACAGGCCGTTCTTGCCAGGACGTACATGTACAAATACATGAACAAACATGTTAATGATGGCTATAACCTGTGCGATGACACACACTGCCAGGCATATTCAGGCACCAGCAACGATCAGGTGATAAACAAAGCCGTGGCCGACACCAGGGGAATGGTGGTCCTCAGCCAGGACAGCGTGCTCATAATTTCAGCATTTCATTCCAACTGCGGCGGGGAAACAGCTTCTTCCGAAGATGTATGGCTTACGACGGTTCCATACCTGAAAAAAGTGAAGGACCCTTACTGCACCTCTGAAAGGAATGCTTCATGGCAGAAAACCTACCCTGCAAAGGACTGGTTAAGCATGATTAGAAGGGTGAGTCATTCGGAAACACCTGTGAGCATTGCCGACACAAAGTTTGAAGCTTCAAGGGTTGCTGATTACAAGGCCGGAACAGTCAGGATTCCTTTCACCAATATCCGGTCAGACCTGAATCTCAGATCCGCTTATTTCTCAGTGATTCCCGAAGGCGACGAGATAATTTTGAAAGGCAAAGGTTATGGTCATGGTGTGGGCCTTTGCCAGGAAGGAGCCATGGTAATGGCTTCCAGGGGATTCAGCTTCAGGCAGATCATTGAATTTTATTACACCGGAGTTATTATCTCAGACATCACCAGGGCAGTCCCGGATGTCGTAATAAAGTAGCTTTTGCTAAAGGCAGTTAAATTCCAATACCTTATATCTGAAGCAATAAAAAATTAAATTTGCAGATCATTGACTTATTATGCTGGCAATTTTCAGGAAGGAGATAAGCGGATTTTTCAGCAGCCTTACAGGCTATATCGTCATCGTCTTTTTCCTTTTGATCAACAGCATGTTCATGTGGGTGTTCCCTGGTGAATGGAATATCCTCGACAGCGGTTATGCTGGTCTCGACACGCTGTTCTTCATTTCTCCATGGGTATTCCTGTTCCTGGTTCCTTCTGTGACAATGAAGATGATTGCTGAGGAAAAAAGGCTCGGCACCATCGAGCTTATTTATTCCCGACCCTTAAGTGAACGAGGCGTAGTTTACGGTAAATATCTTGCTTCTGTAGCGCTCGTCCTTCTCGCTCTTCTTCCGGGCGCGGTATACTATGTTTCAGTATGTATCCTTGGTGAAACCCCGGGCAACATCGATAAAGGCGGAACAACCGGAGCGTTTATAGGTTTGTTTTTTCTTGCATCGGTTTACGCATCAGCAGGAATTTTCGCCTCCTCTCTGACTGATAACCAGGTTATTGCATTTATGATTGCTGTGGTGATCTGCTTTTTACTGTTCATGGGATTCGATTCATTCGCTTACCTGCCCGGATTGAAGAATGTGGATGAGCTTGTAATAAGGCTTGGGATAAACGAGCATTATAAATCAATGAGCAGGGGAGTCATCGATATCAGGGATATTGCATACTTCCTTGCTGTTATTGGAATACTTACGGAGCTTACAATCTTCAGTCTTCAATCAAGAAAATGGAGGGTCAGCTGAATATGGCAGCCGGTTCACATAACATGTTGAAGGCCAATGCCTGGATCAGGCTTCTTCTTACCATTGCCGCAATTGTCGTGGTCGCCATGGCTGTTTCTGCTTTGCGCATAAGGCTCGACCTTACTGAGGATAAAAGGTACACCCTTTCAGATCCCACGAAGGAGATTCTTTCAGGCCTGGAGAATGATATTTATATCCAGATTTATCTCGAAGGCGACATGCCGATTCCTCTCAAGCGCCTGAAAAGATCCACCAGGGACCTTCTCGAGGAGTTCAGGATAACCTCCGGCAGAAAAATCGATTTCAGCTTTATCAATCCGTCCGAAGGAGGAACTGACGATCAGCGCAATGCAATGTATCAGTCACTCCTTAAAAAAGGACTTACCCCCACTCGCCTTCAGGCAGAGGATAAAGAAGGAGGATCATCCCAGCGAACCATTTTCCCTGGACTGATAGTAAATTATAACGGCATTGAGGTGCCGGTGAATTTTTTAAAGAATAATCCCTCATTGTCTCCGGAGCAGAACATTCTCCATTCTTCTGAAGGTCTTGAATATGAGCTGATACAGACAATTGCAACGCTGAGTTCAGACACCATCTACAAGGTCGCTTTTCTTGAAGGACAGTCGGAAATCCCTGAAATAGAGACAGCCGATATAACCTACAATCTTGCCAGGTTCTTTACCATAGACAGGGGCACCATTGCCGGCAGACCGGGAATGTTAGA
>JBLNAO010000195.1:0-17166 GCA_050259395.1 Chloroflexota bacterium | reverse complement strand
CCACTTCGGGGGAGGGGTTGGGGAGAGGTCGGCCGGAGAATCAGATAAAAAATTAAAAAGATTATTTTTGCATTTTAATTTTTGTTGACTACTTTTGCAAACCCTGATTCGGGGCAAATTGGTTTATTGAATTAAGGATTAAAAAACATACATCACAATGAAAAATGGAATTCATCCGGGAAATTACAGGTTTGTTGTATTTCAGGATATGTCGAACGGAATGTCATTCATGAGCAAATCAACAGCGCCTTCCAGGGACACCATCAAATGGGAAGATGGCAAGGAATATCCGCTTATCAAACTTGAAATATCGAACACTTCACATCCTTTCTATACCGGTAAAATGAAACTTGTTGACACAGCCGGTAGGGTAGATAAATTCATGAACCGTTACAAGGATCATGTAAGCAAGAAGAAATAAATTATCTGAGATATGCTTTTGAGTCCCGCAAAACGGGACTTTTTTATTTTTACTGATCCGTGGCACAATCCTTGCAGCCCCCCTTTTTCAATCCTTAATTGAAAATTATGTGTACTTTTGGCATAGCCGTGAAAATAGGAGTGGATCGCTGATGGAAAAGAAATTCAGAAAACCTGCAAGAGACATTTTATTCCCCGACATATTGGATGGGGAAGGAGATATAATACCCATTATCGCCGACGGAGACGATCCTGAGCTTGAGGAGCTCGATATTCCGGATGCCGTGCCCTTGCTTTCCCTCAGGAACACTGTTCTGTTCCCCGGTGTCGTGCTTCCTATATCAATTGGAAGGCCCAAATCAATTCAGCTTATTAAGGATGCATACAGGACCGACAGGATAGTTGCGACTGTTGCCCAGAAAGATCCGGAGATCGAGAACCCGCAGTTCAACGACCTCCATACCGTTGGCACCATCGGACAAATTGTCAAGCTGCTGGAGATGCCCGATGGATCAACTACCGCGATCATCCAGGGACGGAAGAGGATGGTTGTTAAGGAACTGCTTTCGCATGAACCATATTTCATTGCCAAGGTCAAGGCAATCCCGGAGATAAGACCCGAAGTCACAAACAAGGATTATGATGCTATAGTCGGATCGTTGAAAGACATGTCTCTTAAGATCATTAAGATCAACCCTAACATAAGTCCCGAGGCTTCTTTCGCAATAAAGAACATAGAGAACAAGGCATACCTCATCAATTTCGTCTGCTCGAATACCGATATCAAGGTACAGGACAAGCAGAGGCTGCTCGAGACGGAACATCTTCGCGACAGGGGATTCATGCTTCTTGAGTTTCTCGTTCAGGAGATACAGATACTCGAGCTCAAGAATGAGCTCCAGTCAAAAGTCAAGAGCGATCTCGATCAGCAGCAGCGGGAATTCCTGCTCCATCAGCAGATGAAGACTATACAGAACGAGCTTGGTGGAAATCCCGCAGAAAAGGAAATTGATGAATATGTAAAGAAGGCCGATACCAGGAAATGGAGCGATGAGGTCAGGAAAGTGTTCGACAAAGAGCTTGACAAGCTCCGCCGGTTGAACCCTGCAGCCGCTGAATTTTCGGTTCAGGTCAATTATATCCAGACTCTCCTCGACCTGCCGTGGAACGAGTATACAGTTGATAAACTGGATCTTAAAAATGCGAGACGGATCCTCGATGATGATCATTTCGGCCTCGATGAAGTGAAAGACAGGATTATTGAGCACCTCGCCGTACTCAAGCTTAAAGGGGATCTGAAATCACCGATTCTTTGCCTGTTCGGTCCTCCGGGAGTTGGAAAGACATCCCTCGGAAAATCAGTTGCAAGAGCGCTTGGCAGAAAATATGTCAGAATGTCACTTGGAGGACTTCACGATGAAGCTGAGATCAGGGGACACAGGAAAACTTATATCGGGGCAATGCCCGGGAGGATAATTCAGAATATCAAGCGTGCAGGATCATCAAATCCTGTTTTTATTCTCGATGAGATCGACAAGGTTGGGCAGGATTTCAGGGGTGACCCCTCCTCAGCACTGCTCGAGGTGCTCGACCCGGAACAGAACAGCTCATTCTTCGATAACTTCCTCGAAATGGAATACGATCTTTCGAAAGTGATGTTCATCGCAACAGCCAATAACCTGGCAACCATCAGTCCTGCATTGAGGGACAGGATGGAGCTGATTGAGATCACCGGTTACCTTGTAGAGGAAAAACTCGAGATTGCAAAGCAGCACCTTCTTCCACGACAGCTTGAAAATCATGGTGTGAAGCCTGGTCAGCTGAAGATCGACAAGAAATTAATGGAGTCAATCATCGAGAATTATACACGCGAATCAGGCGTCAGGGAACTCGATAAGAGGCTGGCCAAAATTGTCAGGGTGGCGGCAAAAAATATTGCTTCCGATGAAATTTTCAAGCCCGAATTAACCAAAGAAGAACTGAGGAAGATGCTGGGCCCGACTAAATATTCCAGGGACATTTACGCAGGGAACGACCAGGCTGGAGTAGTGACAGGACTGGCATGGACTGCGGCCGGGGGGGAGATACTATTCGTTGAAACAAGCATCAGCAGGGGCGTCGGGAAACTCACTCTCACCGGTAATCTCGGAGAGGTAATGAAGGAATCTGCAACCATCGCACTCGAATATCTGAAAGCGAATACCGAGCTTCTCGGACTTCCGGATAATTTCGCAGAAAAATGGAACATCCACATTCATGTGCCTGAAGGCGCGATCCCCAAGGACGGTCCTTCAGCCGGTATTACAATGGCTACATCGATCGCTTCAGCTTTCACTCAGAGAAAGGTTAAAAAATTCCTGGCAATGACAGGAGAAATAACCCTCCGCGGAAAAGTACTTCCTGTCGGCGGAATAAAGGAAAAAATCCTGGCAGCAAAAAGGGCTAACATCAAAGAGATCATTATTTCGGAAGAGAACAGGAAAGATGTCGAAAACATAAAGGAGATATACATAAGAGGGCTTAAATTTCATTATGTCGGATCTATAATGCAGGTTCTGGAGCTTGCGCTGCTTAACCAGAAAGTTAAGAATCCTAAAAACATAACCTTCGAATGAAAAAAACTGCAGTTTTCCCGGGCTCATTCGACCCGTTTACGGTAGGACATGAGGCTCTTGTCAGACGTGCACTGGCACTATTCGATGAGATTATTGTAGCAGTCGGTGACAACACTGAGAAAAAAAGCTTTTTCCCCCTTAAGGAGAGGGAGCGGATGATCACCAGGACCTTTACCGGTGAGCCCAGGGTGAAAGTGGATCATTACTCAGGGTTGACCGTTGATTATTGCAGGGGCAGGAATGTGAAATTCCTGATCAGAGGTTTGAGGACTGCAGCCGATTTTGAATTCGAAAGGGCAATCGGACAGGTCAATAAGGCAATGGCAGGAGATATCGAAACAGTTTTCCTGCTCACGGCGCCGGAACATTCGTTCATCAATTCCACAATTGTAAGGGATGTTCTAAAGAATGGTGGAGACGCTTCGGGCTTTGTTCCTTCGGGAATCAACATCAACGATTACAGGAGAAGCTGACCCGATTCTTTAAGTACCGAAGTGTTAATAAGATCTGTAAGGGAGAGCCATGCTTTCCCTTTTATTTTTACAAGCTCCCCGGGGAACAGCCATTCTATTCCCGTGATCCCTTCCTCGGTCTGAGGCTGTGTTATCATCTCATCGTCATATTTCATAAGGAACCAGTGGGTCTTCTTCAGATATGAAATTCCTTCCCAGGAGTAGGTATGGTAGCTGGGTGCAAGCGGCCTGATTATCGAGTGGCCTTTTATCCCGCATTCCTCGCTAACCTCCCTGAGAGCACAGGCTGCAGGTTCCTCGTTTTCATCAATATGTCCCTTTGGAAGATCCAGCTTACCTTTCTTTTCTATGAACAGGTACCGGCCGGTAAGATGCCTTACAAGGCCGCCGGCAGCTCCAACCTCCGTGAAATATATCCTGAAAATCCTCCATAGATGTTTGATGTCGGGGCCATAAACATTAAGTGAGTTAATGCTTGCATCACCCTGAAAATCAATGATCAGCTTATAAAGTGCATCGGTATCGTGGAATTTATGGAATAACACGTATTTTTGTAACCTGTCGGGTTCCGGGCTCAATGTTATGAACCTGTCTTCGAAATAAACCTTATACGTTTCCATATGAAAGTAGGTGCAAAAAAAACAGCCGAATTCCTTCTGCAAATTAACGCAATTAAATTGCAACCGTCAAGTCCTTTTACATGGGCTTCGGGGTGGAAATCACCAATTTATTGCGATAACCGTAAAACGCTTTCCTACCCGGAAGTCAGGTCGTTCATACGCGATTCCTTTGCCTCCCTGATCAAGGAGCTTTATCCTGATGTTCAGATGATCGCCGGGGTTGCAACGGGTGCAATAGCCCATGGAGCGCTTGTGGCAGATAAGCTTGGATTGCCTTTCATCTATGTGAGGTCTGGTGCCAAGGAACACGGCCTCGGGAACCAGATAGAAGGATACTACGAAAAAGGGATGAAAATAGTTGTTGTTGAAGACCTGATTTCGACAGGTGGCAGCAGCCTGGGCGCTGTGCGGGCCTTACGAGAGGCAGGCTGCGTGGTGATGGGAATGGTTGCTATCTTCACATATGAATTTAAAAAAGCTGCAGATGCGTTTGCTGCTGAAAACTGCAAGCTTGACACTCTGAGTAATTATTCGATCCTGATCGGCGAGGCAGTGAGAACAGGGTATATCGGAGAAGCAGAAGCAGAGACCCTTAAAAAATGGAGGATCGATCCGGCAAACTGGTCCTGACTGATCAAATTCGAAATTATAAATCCGAAATTCGAAATCAACCAAACTCCATCCGGATTGTTAAACCCTTAACAATAAACCCATCCATCATGTCCAGCGTTTCCTATTTTGAAAGCAGGTCGGGGAAGCCCGATTGTACTCCGGAGGAGATATTTGATTTTGTAACAGATATAAGGAATTTTCAAAGGTTAATTCCGTCAGGAACCGTTGCAGACTGGAATGCATCAAAAGATCATTGCAGTTTCCGGGTGCCGCGTGTCGGTAATGTAAGCCTCAGACTTGTCAGTCAGGAGCGTCCCGGCCTTGTTGCATATAAAGGAACGGCATTGAATGACAATGATTTCGAAATTGTGGTGCATATCAGAAAAAACACAATTGAGAAGGCCGATGTAAAAATTGCGCTCAATGCCGAGCTTAATCCGATGATGAAGATGATCGCTTCAAAGCCAATCGGTCAATTTCTTGAAATGCTTGTAGACAGGATGGAGGACTTCAGCTGCAGCGACCTTCAGAATATGAACTCCACTTCCTTGTGATAATAATCCGCAAAACTGCCGGAACTTCTCTCAATTGTGAGCTTGCCATCGCTTCCGACATTTTTGATTCTGCCTTTAAATGAGCCGTTCTTATCTGAGAAAAAGGTCCATTGATCTTTTCTGAAAAGGCGCGAATGATAGTCTTTCATGATCTCATCTTCCCTGCCTTCCCTGAGTATCCTGTACCTGCTGTCAATGTCATGGGTGAGCTCAAAGAGGCATCTTTCCACATCATAATCGCGACCTGTAACCTGTTTTAACGATACCGGATTTCTTGCCGGTCCGGTAAACTTTTCCTGGTTTATATTAAACCCGATCCCCGCAACCATGTAATGCACCTGGTCCCCAATCGTTGAGCTTTCAATGAGGATGCCTGCTATTTTGTCATCTTTAACATAAATATCGTTCGGCCATTTGATCGAGGAATCCGGAACATGCCGCCGTGTAAAATCAGATAAACCGAGACAGACAGTCATTGAAACCAGGAACTGTTCATCGGGACTGATCATTTCAGGATAAAGTATAATGCTGAATAACAGGTTCTTCCCCCTTTCACTTTCCCAGGTATTTCCCGGCTGACCTCTTCCTGCCGACTGAAAATCCGTCCTTATAATTGTCCCTTCCCCGGGCTTCCCTGATGCCAGCGCATTGATTGCATAAGTGTTTGTGGATGGCAGTTCTTCACTGTATATTATTTTTGACCCTATAATCATGGGAATCATTGAATTATATCGTAACAAATCATACCTTTCGTTTGTTTTTCCGATGTAGGCACTTCTTGGCACTTAAATTGCAATCGGCTACACGGGTAACAAAAATATTTATAAAATTGGTACCTTTGCGACTTAATATCAAAACGATTTAATTATTGATGAAGAAGAAAGCTGACGAAGCTGATATCCTTTTAACGAGTATAATAAAGGGAATTTTTGAAAAGCAGGGACTCAACGTTCTGAAAATAGATTTAAGAAAACTTGAAAACAGGATAACTGATTATTTTGTTGTATGCCACGGTAACTCCACTACACAGGTTAGCGCAATAGCCGATTCTGTTGATGATGCGGTCCGCAATGCCGGCATAAAGCCTTTGCATATTGAAGGTCAGGATAACAGTTTCTGGGTTCTTATCGATTACGGATCTGTGGTTGTTCATATTTTCCTTGAAGAATACAGGAATTTTTACAATCTTGAAACTCTATGGTCGGATGCAGCTATCCATGCAATTGAAGACAACATTTAAGAAGAAAGTTAAAATATTATATGGCAGAGAATAATATCGAAAATCAAGGCTCGGGAAAAAAGCCTGACAAAATTCCAAAGCCGAAGTTCAATTCCAACTGGATCTTTGCGATTCTTGCATTTTCTATTATTATTTTCCAGTTGTTCTACGGAGGCAAAGCGGCTCCAAAAACATCAAAGGGGAAAATAAAGGAGATGATCGAAAACCACGATGTTGAGAAGATCGTTGTGGTAAACAAGGAATTTGCAGAGATTTTTCTTACAAGCGAGGCCATTGAATCGGGAAAGTATCCTGATGTTCCGAAACCCGGAACAGGCTTTGGAATGTCTTCGCCCAAACCGAGCTATTTATACAATATTGGTGATATCGCCACCTTCGAGCCATTTGTTATACAGACACAGAAAGACGCTGGTTATACTGACAATCAGCTGATCTATCCCGAAATAATAACCAGGAAGAACTACGTTGTCGATATCCTGTCGTGGCTTTTGCTCCCTGCAATCCTGATCATTTTCTGGATATTCATGATGAAACGCATGTCGGGGGGTGGAGCAGGAGGTGCGGGAAGCATATTCAGCGTTGGGAAATCACGCGCCCAGATATTCGATAAAGACACCAATGTGAAGCTGAATTTCAGCGATGTGGCAGGTCTTGAAGAAGCGAAGACCGAAGTGATGGAGATCGTCGATTTTCTTAAGAATCCAAGGAAATACACCAGCCTCGGTGGCAAAATTCCAAAAGGTGCATTGCTTATCGGCCCTCCGGGAACCGGTAAAACTCTTCTTGCCAAAGCTGTTGCAGGCGAAGCAAACGTGCCGTTTTTCTCAATTTCAGGCTCCGACTTCGTTGAAATGTTCGTTGGCGTCGGAGCATCGAGGGTAAGGGATCTTTTCAAACAGGCCAAGGAAAAAGCGCCGTGTATCGTATTTATTGATGAGATCGATGCAGTGGGACGTGCCAGGGGAAGGAACGCAAACTTCGGTTCCAACGACGAGCGCGAAAACACCCTTAACCAGCTTCTTACAGAAATGGATGGCTTCGGAACAAACCTGGGTGTTATCATCCTCGCAGCCACAAACAGGGCAGATATCCTCGACAGGGCTCTCATGCGTGCCGGAAGGTTCGACCGTCAGATACATGTTGAACTACCAGATATCCACGAGCGTGAGGCTATTTTCAAAGTCCACCTGCGACCTATTAAACTGGATAAGGATTTCGACATAACATTTCTTGCCAAGCAGACACCCGGCTTCTCCGGCGCCGACATTGCAAACGTCTGCAACGAAGCAGCCCTTATTGCTGCCAGGAAGAACAAGAACGTGGTTCAGAAACAGGATTTTCTCGATGCAGTCGACAGGATAGTCGGAGGGCTCGAGAGAAAGAACAAGATAATTTCACCACTCGAAAAGAAGACGATAGCGTACCACGAAGCAGGCCACGCCACAGTGAGCTGGCTGCTCGAACATGCAAGCCCGCTTCTTAAAGTCACAATAATCCCCAGGGGACGGGCCCTTGGCGCTGCCTGGTACCTTCCCGAGGAACGACAGCTTACGACCCGCGAGCAGATACTCGACGAAATGTCTTATGCACTTGGTGGCAGAGCCTCTGAAGAAACTGTATTCGGAAAAATTTCAACAGGTGCACTCAACGACCTCGAGAAAGTCACCAAGCAGGCTTACTCCATGGTTGCCTTCTTTGGAATGAGCGAACGCATAGGGAACATAAGCTTCTACGATTCAACCGGGCAATCCGACTATGGCTTCACAAAACCATACAGCGAAAAAACAGCAGAACTGATCGACGAGGAGGTTAACAAGCTTGTTGCCGAGTCGTACGACAGGGCTAAACAGGTCCTCTTATCGAATATGAAAGGTCTTACCGAACTTGCAGAGATACTTCTCGAGAAGGAAGTTATCTTCAGCGAGGATCTTGAAAGGATCTTTGGAAAGAGACGCGCCGACATACTTAAGGAAGAGCGTGAAGCTGAGTTGAAAACACCTGAGCTTAACGGGTCATCAGAGAAACCGCTTGATCCGGGTCATCCTTTGAATCCTGAACAAAGGGCAGAAAACAAAGAGAAGAAGGAAGAGCAGGAAATCCAGGGTAAGGAAAAAAGTTAATTTCTGAGATTTGAATAACTTTTTCAGACGTACAATTACCGGAGCCGGGATAGTTGTATTTATTCTCGGCGGATTCTGGCTCCATCCTGTTTCATTCTTTATAACCGGACTGATCCTTGTTGCCGGAATACAGTATGAATATTACATCATAATCTCGAATTCGGGCGTCAATCCAAGGAAAACTGCCGGCATT
This sequence comes from Chloroflexota bacterium, assembly GCA_050259395.1. Classification (GTDB taxonomy): domain Bacteria; phylum Bacteroidota; class Bacteroidia; order Bacteroidales; family VadinHA17; genus LD21. The sequence continues at coordinate 8,319 of JBLNAO010000195.1, read as the reverse complement.
ATTGCCGGAATTCTGATTTATACTCTGTCTACAATGGCTGCTGCCGGGATGATTAAGGCAGAGTGGCTCCTGCTTGTCATACCAGTCATCTTTGTCCTTGTAATATCGGAGTTATACAGGAAAGAGCCGGAGCCATTCAACACTCTTGCACACACTCTCTTCCCATTGATTTATGGGGTTCTGCCATTTGCTCTTTTTCCTTTTTCGGCATTTTCGCACGCCGGCATGAATTCAATAATCAGTCATGGGGATTTAATCTTCTCGCCCGGGGTTGTTATTGGCTTCTTCCTGCTTATGTGGGCAAACGATACCGGAGCTTATCTTACAGGAATTTCGCTTGGAAAGCATAAGCTGTTTGAAAGGATTTCACCTAAAAAAACCTGGGAGGGTTTTTTCGGAGGCCTTATCATAGCCATTGCTGCAGCATGGCTCTTATCAGGGTGGCTTGGGGTAGTCGGAAGGCTTGAATGGATTATCATCGCTGTGATTGTTTCGGTTGCAGGAACCTATGGCGACCTGGTTGAATCGATGCTTAAGAGAAGTAACGGGGTGAAGGACTCGGGTAATATTCTGCCGGGTCATGGTGGATTCCTCGACAGGTTCGACAGTACGATAATGGCATTTCCGTTAGTATATCTTTTTTTCTCCCTTTTTGCATGATCGGCACTTTTGATTAGTTTTGTGCAAAATTTCTGAAATGAGCATTTTAAAGGCGGGTTACCGGATCAGAAAGGTGCGAATTCACAAGGAGGGATATAAGATCCTTGCCATGGGACTCCTTACCCTGCTCGTTATTAATATTCTTGTTTTTTTTCTGTGGGGTGATTATCCAGTTGTTAAATGGTCATTTATCGCCTGTTCCACAATGCTTTATGTTTTCCTGCTTTTCTTCTTCAGGCTTCCTGAAAGAAATTTTGAAGCCGATCCCGGGCTTATCATTGCACCCGCTGACGGCAAAGTTGTTGTGATTGAGGAGACAATGGTTGAGGAATATTTCAAAGACATGCGCCTGCAGGTATCAATTTTCATGTCTCCCTTCAATGTTCACTGCAACAGGTATCCTGTTTCAGGAAAAGTGAAGTATGTGTGCTACCATCCGGGTAATTATATGGTCGCCTGGCATCCGAAATCATCTGAGCTCAACGAACGGAGCACTATCGTCATCGAAACAGAGGATGGCACAGAGATCATGGTAAGGCAGATTGCAGGGGCAGTCGCGAGAAGAATCGTCACATATTCGAAAGAAAGCCAGGAAGTTCAGCAGGGCGGAGAGCTGGGCTTCATTAAATTCGGCTCACGCGTCGACATCTTCCTCCCCCTTGGCACCGAGGTTGAAATCCCCATTCTTCAGCACGTCAGGGCCAACAAGACAATTATTGCAAAACTCTGAAAATCATTTCTTTTTATGGCAAGAACAGACGATAGGATTATCGATGTAACGAACGATGTTAAGTGGATCGGAGTGTCTGATTATGACATCACCACGTTCGACATTGTAATGACAACCGAATTCGGCACTACATACAATTCATATTTTATCAATGCCTCAAAGAAGGCAATTGTTGAAGTTGCGAAAGAGAAATTCAGTGAAACATATCTTGGCAAACTTAACAGGCTGACAGATCCTTCGAAGATCAGCTACATAATCGTCAATCATACCGAGCCCGATCATGTCGGCAGCCTTGGGAAAATTCTGAAACTTGCTCCTGAAGCAATTGTTGTTGGAAGCGGAAACGCAATAAGGTACCTGGGGGATATTGTGAACTTTCCTTTCAAATCGCTGATAGTGAAGGATGGCGACAGTCTTGATCTCGGTAATAAATCTCTGAAGTTCATTTCTGCTCCTAATCTCCATTGGCCCGATTCCATGTATACCTACCTTGTTGAAGATAAGGTGCTTTTTACCTGCGATTCCTTCGGGGCACACTACTGTTCAGAAGAAATGTTCAGTAATTTCAAGGATGATTATTCTGCTGCATTCAAATACTATTTTGACGTAATTCTCAGGCCTTTCAGCAAGTTTATGCTGAAAGCGATCGAGCGCATAAAGCCACTTGAGATTGAATACATCTGCCCGGGGCACGGTCCGATGCACAGGGAAGAGCTTAAAACTGCAATTAGGCTTTCGGAAGAGTATTCTGTTGAGTATCTGCAGTTGACGAGGAAGGATCGCCCAAAGCATATTATGGTATGCTATGTTTCAGCTTATGGTTATACAAAAGAGGCCGCAGAACTGATAGCCTCTGGTATAAGGGAGTCTGACAACATTGAAGTTGATGTCGTCGACATCGAAAATATTGATCCTCCTTCACTTGAGGCCCGGATCATCAATAGTGAAGGAATAATTGTAGGGTCCCCGACGATAAACCAGAATACGCTTTTACCTGTTTATAAGCTGTTTGCACTTATCAACCCGATAAGAGACAGGGGTAAAATGGCAGGTTCCTTTGGTTCGTTCGGATGGAGCGGTGAGGCTTCAGCTATCATACTCGAAAATCTCAGGCTTCTGAAACTAAATGTGTTTGAAGAAAATCTGTCTTTCAGGTTTTCACCCGGCTCTGCCGATAAGAAGGCTGCCCTGAAAGATTACGGGACAAGATTCGCCAGGAAATTCCTTGAAGAATGCGGAAATAAATAAAAAATCCCAGCAGAGCCTGCCGGGATTTTTCTTAGGATCCTCATGAAATCTTAACTTCCTTGGTTATTTTCCTTTTTTCTTCTTCCTGTTTCGGGAAGGAAACTGTGAGTATGCCGTCCTTGTAACCGGCATTGATGTTGTCCTTGTTCACATTTTCAGGAATGTAGAAGCTTCTCGCAAATGACGAGTAGCTGAACTCTTTCCTGGTGTAACCTTCCTGCTTTTCTTCATGCTCATTCTTCTGCTCCGAAGAGATCGTAAGAACATCCTCGTCAATGTCGATTTTCAAATCTTTTTTATCCATTCCCGGAACGGCAAGTTCAAGGAAATAATTCTTTTCGTCTTCCCTTATGTTTACTGCAGGCATGTGTGTGTTCATCCTGTTCGTCGATGGTACCGATGAGAAAAGATCATCATCGAATAAGCTTGGGAAAAATGGTCTGAAACTGCTTCTTGTAATTGATGGTAACATGGTTTTGTCCTCCTGTATTTTAAGTTTGACATTTAATATTTTCAATGAGTTACAGACAAAATTTGTTCCACACCAAAAGTCAGACAAAATGACAGACAATATGTCAAAAGGTAAGACAAAATGACAGTTGGCGATTTACAAGATTAGCTTTTATGGCTGTTTACATAGATGCAGGTACCGTTTTTTTAAGTAGTTTTGTAAAATAACCTTGTGAATGAACGCCACCCTCAGGAATATACTCATTGTTCTGGGCAGTGTATTGCTCCTTCTTCTTTTCTGGTATTTCCGGGGCATCCTGGTCTATATCCTGATAGCCGGTGTTTTATCCATAATGGGAAGGCCGCTTGTTGACCTTTTTGCAGGGATCAAGATCAGGAACTGGTATTTCCCGCGGCCTTTAAGCGCTCTTCTGACAATAATCATCATCTGGACACTTATAATCCTCTTCTTCAAAACCTTCATTCCTCTCATCAGCGAGCAGATATCTTATTTCTCGTCGATCGAGAGTGAGAAGCTGGTGGCCCTTATCGATGGCCCCATCAACAAGGTTGAAAACCTTTTCAGGTCGCTTAACAAAAACCTGGGCGATGATCTTTCGCTTAAGGCATATATGATGGACCAGGTATCTAATGTGTTGAGCATCAATGTGATTCAGAATTATATTGGCTCCGCAGTCGGAATACTGGGAAACCTGGTGATTGCAGTATTCTCGGTAACATTTATCTCATTCTTTTTCCTGAAAGATCATAAGCTGTTTTTTGAATCGATCCTGATCTGGGTGCCTGACAATTATGTTGAGAATGTTGACAGGGCGCTGAACTCGATCAAGAGCCTGCTCACAAGGTATTTCATCGGGATTGTAATCCAGAGCACCTGCATAATGATCCTGATCACAATCGGGATGACAATTGTCGGTATAGAATTCCAGCAGGCTGTGGTGATGGGTTTAATACTCGGAATTCTGAATGTAATTCCTTATGTAGGACCCTGGCTGGGTTTGTTTGTTGCTATAATCATGGGAGTCGCTTCTCACATCAACCAGGATTTTGACACCGTTGTTATTCCTCTTGTGATAAACATGTTTATTGTCGAGGCAATAACACACACGATTGATAATGTGGTGTTCCAGCCTGTTATTTTCTCGAACAGCGTGAAGGCGCATCCGCTTGAGATTTTCATCGTAGTGCTTGCTGCAGGGTATGCCGCGGGCGTTCCCGGGATGATACTTGGAATTCCGGCATACACCGTCATACGAGTGCTCGCCCGTGAATTTTTCTACAACTTCAAGGTTGTGCAGGTGGTGACCTCTGGCCTTTCAAACGAAAAACCTGGCGTTAAATTAGTCGGGATCAGGAATGAACATCAGTCACAAAAGGATGAGCCAGTAATAGTTAAAAAGCAGGAAGAAAAACCATCTTTTTAACAATCATATTTTAATATGAGTGATAAACTCCCCATCATTAAAAGGGTCTGGAACTTTTACTATGAAGGTTTCAGGGATCTGTCGTGGTGGGGTAGAAGGGTGTGGCTCATAATCATTATAAAGCTCTTTATAATTTTTGCTGTCCTCAGGTTGTTCTTTTTCCCGGATTTTCTGCAGTCAAAGTTTCCGACTGAACGTGGAAAAAGCGAGTATGTAATGGACCAGTTAATTAATCCACCCAGGTAATATGATCGAAAACATCGACCCCTCCCTCGTCGGCTGGTCAAGAGGGCAGTTCGCACTTACGGCTGCCTACCATTGGCTCTTTGTTCCACTTGTATTGGGACTGTCTTTCATCCTGGCAATAATGGAAACCATATACTACAAAACAGGAAAGGATGAATGGAAGAGGATCACCCGTTTCTGGATGACCCTGTTCGGGATCAATTTTGCCATTGCCATTGCTACGGGCATTATCCTCGAATTCGAATTCGGCACAAACTGGTCAAATTATTCATGGTTTGTAGGTGACATTTTTGGCGCTCCCCTGGCTATCGAAGGAATTCTTGCCTTTTTTCTTGAAGCAACTTTCGTTGCAGTTATGTTCTTTGGCTGGGAGAAAGTGAGCAAGAGGTTTCATCTGCTTTCAACATGGCTGGTTGCCGTGGGCGCAGGCATTTCCGCAATATGGATACTCATAGCAAATGCATGGATGCAGAATCCCGTGGGGATGGCCTTTAACCCTGAAACCGCCAGGAATGAGATGGTCAGCTTTGCAGAAGTTGTTTTCAATCCGGTTGCCATAGATAATTTTCTTCATGCCACTTCCTCGGGCTTTCTTCTTTCCTCGATGTTTGTGCTTTGTGTAAGCTCGTGGTTTCTCATCAAAGAACGCGAAGTCCGGCTTGCAAAAAAGAGCATTCTCATTGCAGGAGTATTCGGTCTTCTTTCCTCTATAATGGTAGCATACACAGGTGATACTTCAGCAAGAACCCTGTCGAGAGTGCAGCCGGTAAAATTTGCCGCCATGGAAGCGCTTTATGAAGGAAAAAGCAATGCCGGTCTTACTGCTTTCGGCATTCTTAGAAACTCCGGGGAAAAGATGGGGGATAAGGAGATTAAGGAATTCGCATTTGACATCGAGATACCCGGTTTGCTGTCGTTTATGACCGGGGGAGACCCGGATGCATACGTGGCAGGCCTGACCGACCATATTTATGGCAATACAGAAAAAGGTCTTGTTTCAGTCGCTGAAAAAATGAACCGGGGCGATACGGCACGCAACCTCCTCGTAAAATACCAGCAGGCCAGGAAAGCAGGCGACAAAGATCTTATGATTCAGATCGGGAAGAGGCTTTCTGACAATACTTTCCAGGAAAATTATTTCAGGTATTTCGGGTATTCCTCACTTTCGAAACCGGAAGATGCGATTCCGAGCGTGACCGCTTCATTTTATTCATTTCACATTATGGTGACCCTTGGATTCTTCTTCATTTTTCTATTCGTGCTTGCACTGCTATTTCTTTACAGGGGTACTACCCTGAAGAACAGATGGTTCCTGTGGGTGTGCGTCTTTTCCATTCCGCTACCGTACATAGCTGCCGAGCTTGGCTGGGTTGTTACCGAGATGGGCCGTCAGCCATGGATCATACAGGATCTGATGTCGGTATCTTCGGGTGTATCGTCGCTTGAAACGGGGTCAGTCGTAACGACTTTCATCCTTTTTGCAGTGCTGTTCACCGTGCTGCTGATCTCGGAAATATCTATAATGCTCAAGGCAATCAGGAAAGGTCCAAAAACAGAGGAGGTAAAATGATGACACAAATGATATCATACCTGTTCCTGCAGCAGTACTGGTGGTTCCTTATCGCAGTACTTGCCGGCATTCTCGTTTTCCTGATGTTTGTCCAGGGGGGACAGTCGATGCTGCTCAGCCTTCCGGCAAACGAGACTGAAAAGACAATGATCGTCAATGCACTGGGAAGAAAATGGGAATTTACTTTCACCACGCTGGTTGTTTTCGGGGGGGCATTCTTCGCCTCATTCCCACTCTTCTATGCCACCAGCTTCGGGGGTGCATACTGGCTCTGGACAGTTATCCTGTTCATTTTCATCATACAGGCTGTTTCCTATGAATACAGGATGAAAGCCGGGAATATACTTGGCCAGAGAACTTTCGAAATATTTCTCTTTATAAACGGTTCTGCAGGTCCTGTCCTTATCGGTGTGGCAGTAGGCACTTTTTTCACAGGGGCAAACTTCAGTCTCGACGACATGAACAAAGTTGAGTGGCATACAGGATGGAGAGGCCTCGAAGCTCTTTTTAACCTGAGGAACCTTGCATTGGGACTGGCTGTGTTGTTCCTCTCACGTATCAACGCGCTGCTTTTTCTTATGAACACAGTTGAAAGTGATGGGTTGAGAGAAAATGCAAAGAAAAGAACACTTGTCAATGCTCTGATCTTCCTTGTGTTCTTCCTGTTCTTTGTCCTATCCCTTCTTTTATCTGACGGTTTATCGGCAGACGCTGCTACAGGAGCTGTTACATCGGAGAAATTCAGGTATTTAAACAATTTCCTGCACATGCCTCTTGCCCTGATCCTATTTCTGCTTGGAGTTGCCGGTGTCCTTTACGGAATTGGTCTCACGGTTTTCCGCAAGAGCATCATGGGCATCTGGTACACAGGCCCGGGTACTTTCCTGGCTGTGGTGGCTTTATTCCTTGTTGCAGGTTTGAATGGGACGGCTTTCTACCCGTCACTTGCCGACCCTGCAAGCTCCCTGACCATCAGCAATGCTTCATCCAGCTTATTTACGCTAAAGACGATGATGTATGTTTCCTTTACAATACCCTTCATTCTGGTATACATAACATATGCATGGAATGCATTGACAAACAAGAAGATAACTAAAGAAGAGCTGAATGAGGCAGGTCATAAGTATTAGGCGGGGGTATGTATTAAGTGTAATCGGTAAGGGTAATCAGTAATGGTAATCGGAAGAGGTAAGAGGTAATCGGTAAAAAAGAAACAAATTATACTATGTACATTACAGGAATAATAATGTATCTGATCTGGCCGGCCTTCATTGCACTGAGCTGGTTTGTAATCAGGTATGCACTTGAGATTTACGAATCGAAGTTTCCCGAAGAAAAATAAGCCTTCTGCTTGCGGTCGATTACGTAGAACTGGATCACGGAAGCAATTATATACAGCGGTATTATCAGCGGCAGAACCTCCAGTCCGAAAATTGCCCAGCAAAACAATACCATAACGATAAGAAGGTATCTTCCTTCATTTCCTTTCAATACAAGATTCTTTATCTTCAGTGAAAGCAAGGGAATGCTGCTGACCATCAACAATGACAGGACTAACGTATATGCGAGAAGCCATGCCGGTGAGCTGACAAATGATTTCAGGAAAGCAGAATCTGAATAATTGACAGCAAAAATCAGTGAAATTACAGCTATTGCGTTCGCCGGTGTTGGCATCCCTTTGAATATGGTGGATTGTGTGGGGTCGAGGTTGAATTTTGCGAGTCTCAGGGCAGCACATACCGGCATGATGACAGGCATGAACATAATCAACGAATTGGCCGGGGCCTCATTGACAAGTATGAGCGCATCGGGTGAGACGGTGTTGCCGAGCAGGTGGAAAATAATCATAGCAGGCGCCACGCCGAAGCTTACACAATCGGCAAGGCTGTCGAGCTCTTTTCCAAGTTCTGAGTAGGCCTTAAGCAACCGGGCCGAGAAACCGTCGAGATAATCAAACACCATTGCGGCGG
>JBLNAO010000194.1:0-17287 GCA_050259395.1 Chloroflexota bacterium | reverse complement strand
ATAACTACAGCCTTAAAGAAATAGTGACAAAACCTTACGAAAAAAAGAAGATCCTTTTGTATAATAACAGCCTGGTGCAGAATACCGATCCCATATACCTCGACCCTGAGAAAAAAGGTCCAATAAACTTCAGGACACATTTCTTTGCGCCTTCAAAATATATTTTTGGCATTAAAGCCGACACATTCACCTTCAACATCAGCATCGTGCTTCTGAGCACCATCGTGCTTTACACGATCCTGTATTTTGACCTCCTGGGAAGGACAGTCCGGTTCTTTGAGAATCTGAGCTTCCGGAGGTAAATCGGGACATCAATCGGCGGCAGCCTCTCCCTCTCCCGGGTGAGAGGGAGACAATCGTGGATGAAAAATAATTCTTAAGAATCCTTCCTGCCTGGAAGGGTCAGATGGTCCGTTATTTTCAGGAATTTTCCCCTTCCCACCCCGGGGGAAGGGGCCAGGGGAAGAGGCCGACCGATCAGATAAGAATAGTTTTTAAGGCTCCTTTACCCTCATGAACTAAATATTTTATAAATTGCTGTCTGTATTTTATTAAATTTGTGTAACCCGACACCTGAATCCTGAATGAAAGGACAATTAGTTTTATCTATAATCCTCCTGCTTACCTTCGTCTCCTGCAGGAACGGATCTGAAAGATCAGGAGAATTCGTCTTTCCGGAAGCTGATTCAATACCTCTTTCCGAAGCCGAGAAGCTGAGCCCCGAGGCAATCGCCGACATATCAAGGAATATATCCTCGCCAGTCGAAATTGCAAACCTGCTCCAGACCCTCGAAGTTCCTTTTTCACAGGACTATCTTGCTTCTGGCATAGACGCAAAAAGACAGAACACTGCGTTCGACAAGGCAATAAAGCTTGGCATCCTGGGTGCAGATCTTGGATATGTCAACATGTACGAAAAAACAGGATCATCGCTCGAACTTGTTGCCTCAATAAGGCAACTGTCAGAAGACCTCAAGGTGGGACAGTTCTTTGATTTTGACCTGATAAAGAAACTTTCGCAGAACAAGTCAAATCTCGATTCACTTCTGTTTATTTCACTCGATTCCTATACACAGATCGACAACTATCTCAGATCAAACGACAGGGGTCAGCTCTCAGCATTGATGATAATCGGCGTCTGGCTCGAAGGCCAGTATTTTGCCACCCAAGTCGCCGGGCAATATCCCGATGACGTTCTGAACGACAGGATCGGTGAGCAGAAGATTATCCTCAATGACCTTATTCTCCTGTTAAGTCCCTATTGCAAGCGCGATAATGAATTCGAAGGCCTGTGCTCTGACCTGAACAGCATCAGGGATAAGTACCGCGACATAAAAATAACATACACACAGGGAGATCCTCTGAGCGTTGAAAAGGATGGAAGGCTCGAAATAGTGCAGACTGAAACGAGTGAGGTCGAAATGACTCCAGAACAGCTCAATGATATTATTGAGATTACAAAAGATGTTCGTAACAAGCTGATTTTAAATAATTAATATGAAAAACCTTGTTATCGCTTTAACCCTTCTCATATTCTGCACATCCGTTTCACGGGGACAGGCGTCAGATCCTCTCGTAAGCCAGTGCGTAATGAATGCAGGCTCGAACGCAAAATACCTTAAGGATTTCAGGGTTCAGCTCGGGAAATCGGAAAATACAACTGATTCGCGTTATAAGGCAAATATGTCGCTCTGGAAGAACACCAAGTACAGATTCTCCATGTGCAATGCGGATAACTCGCAGGGAAAGCTGGTACTTACAATTAAAGACGAAACAAACAAACAGATCCTTTCATCATACGATAAGGCAACGGGTAAAATATACACATCGATAGACTTCACGTGCAATAAAAGCGGTATTTACCAGCTCTGCTATGATTTCGACAAGGGCCAGCAGGGTTCGGGAGTGGGTGTTGTATCGATGGTAAAATGACACCTTCTATTTCAGGTACCAGACCTGGATAAACAGAATCAAAAGTATGAACAGTGAGAACAGGATCTCAGGCAGAATCCTTTTTTTCAGGAAAGTGAAATAATGTGACAGGAAGTAACTTAGAGGAATTGCTGCTATCCAAAGTATTTCAACAGATACGGAAGGTACAAGGAGCCAGACAAGCAAAGAGATTACAAGTATCCAGAAGAGCAGCGAAAAAGTCTTTCGCGACTGGATCTTTTTCGTGCCCAGCATCATAAATAGATGCGAAAGTGATGCAAGCGTCAGCACACCCATGAATAATGCAGAAATAATAATCGCAGGAGTGAATACAAATGCAGATTTCCTGCCAAACAGGTTGAAATCGATCAGATAGAGTAAATCCAGCGGATTTTTCCCTGAAACATAGAAAAACCCGAATGTTAGTGCATAAGGAGTAAGGAGACCTAATACAGAAAGAAGTATTTCTCTGGGATTCCAGGTTCTTATAAGGGAAATCCCGATAAATGTAAGGAGACCAAACCAGATAAGATTTGCATAGAACAGGCTTCCGATCCCGATGAGCAATCCCGCATCGTAAAAATTAAAGGCTGTCCCCTGTATCCTGTACGAGTCCATTATTCTCTTGATTGCGAGCATCAGGAAGACCGACCCGAATACGGCGGGATTCATTAACTGGTTCTGGGGAAACAAGCCGCTTATAAGAATATAGAATAATGCAGGAAGGAAAGTCCGTTCGTGTATGAAGAACAGGGTAGTGTTCAGGTTCACCATCAGGAAAGCCATCAGTGATAAAAGCATTACGGAGAATATGATCCCCGGAACAGGATGAGTGCCGGTGAGCGAAGAAACAAAACCATATAACGGCATAGGGTCGAGATCGAAGTAAAGCGAGAATTTTCCGCTCACCCTGATGATGGGACCGGCCCATATTATGACAAGCACAATGCCGATAAGCAGCATTGTAAGAGGACCTGTCCGTTTGAATTGCTTCAGAAACATCAGTCGTGAAGGTCAAATCCGATATCTCTCCTGAAATACATTCCTTCAAAGCTTATCTTTCCTGCATTTGAATAAGATAAGGCCAGGGCGTCCTTCATCGTCTTCCCTGCGGAGCTCACCGCTATAACCCTGCCACCGGATGTGACAACCATCCCCTCCGCAAGCTTTGTACCTGCATGAAAGGCTATGCTGCCTTCGGTTTTATCCAGTCCTGAAATTGGCTTCCCTTTTGAATAATTTCCCGGATATCCGCCTGAAACAAGCATGACGGCAGTCACGTAATTGCTCTCTGTTTCAATATTCCGTTCTGCAAGGTCACCCATTGCAACGCCCTCGATCAGTTCAAAAAGATCGGATTTGATGCGGGGAATTACCACTTCAGATTCCGGGTCTCCCAACCGGGCATTGTATTCTATAACATATGGATCGCCTTGCACGTTTATAAGGCCGAAGAAAATAAATCCTCTGTAGGTTATACCTTCACTTATCAGTCCCTTCATTGTAGGTTCGATAATCCTAACTCTTACTTTTTCCATGAATTCTTTCCCGGCAAAGGGAACGGGTGAAACTGCACCCATGCCGCCTGTGTTAAGCCCTGTATCGCCCTCTCCCACCCTTTTGTAATCCTTTGCCTCGGGAAGCAGCTTGTAGGATTTCCCGTCAGTGATTATGAAAACAGAGAGCTCTATTCCATTCAGATACTCCTCAATGACCACCTTGTTCCCGGCCTGCCCGAACTTGCCGTGAAGCATTGCATTTGTTTCCGCCACTGCCTCATCGAGATCATTTATAATAAGAACGCCCTTCCCTGCGGCAAGTCCATCGGCCTTTATAACGTATGGAGGTTCGAAGGTTTCCAGGAAAGCAGGAACTTCCTGCACATTTGAAACATCGAAGCTCCTGTATGCTGCAGTTGGTATGTTGTGACGCGTAAGAAATGACTTTGCAAAATCCTTGCTTCCTTCAAGCTGTGCCGCAGTTTTGTCGGGACCGATAACCGGTATGTTCTTCAAGTCTTCGTCTGCCAGGAAAAAGTCGTGTATGCCGGCTACGAGAGGAGCCTCGGGTCCCACGAGAACCATGCCGATATGATTTTCGAGAACGGCCTTCCTCACTTCGGTGAAATTTTCAGGGTCGATCGGCAGGTTCGTTCCCGCATCTGCTGTTCCGGCATTACCGGGGCCAATAAAGACCCTGCTTACTTTCGGGCTTTGGGAGAGCTTCCAGGCGAGGGCATGCTCCCTGCCTCCGGAACCAAGGATAAGAATATTCATTTCGGCTTTTTTGATGAGTCAAAAGTAAGATTTCATTCTGATAATAGGAACAACGGGTTAATTAGATGTATCCCCTGTTTTGCAGTATTTTGAGAAAGTCTGCATTACGCCCCCGACATAGGTCTTTGAAACGGGAATATCGGCCGCAACGGGAACATCGAGCTCGAGCCTTAAGCCTTCCTTATCTCTGCGTATCACCTTCACTTTGTCAAAATTGACCATGTAACACCTGTGGCATCTGATGATGTCACTCCCGGCGAAGCTTTCCTCCACCTTCCTGAGGGTGTCACGAAGCATAAACTTCACTATCTTATCACTGTTGAGGTAGCAGATATTCACATAATTTTCGGCTGATTCGATGTATAGAAGATTCTCCTTCTTTACTGAGAATTTAAGGATTCCCTTTTCATCGTAAAAAGCCACCATGTCCTTCTGGGTGCCTGACTGGTCAGGTTTATCCTGCAATTTTGCAAGCTGCTCCTTCTTGTCCTGCCAGGCAAGCCAGAGCCATGAAATAGAATATGGAAGCAAAAGCACCAGTGCAGTGTTTTCCAGTGAATTGTTGAATATCACGGAATAACTCCTGCTGTCACCCAGCACATATTTTTCAAACAGGGCATAAAACAATGACATCGATGCTATTTCACCGAAAATCCAGAGGAGAAACTGCCAGATCAACAGGCTTTTCTTCCTTGTGTAATTGAACATAATTATCCGGCTGATGACAACCGTGAGCACACCTGCAAGTATGGTAAGGCTCGAAAAGGTGAAGAACTGAAGCCTGGTGACACTGTACCACCTGTTCGCGCCGAATGGTGCATAGATATTAATGAATACAAGTGCAAATACCGAAGTGAAGAGGATAAGCCGGACTATATTTTTCCGGAGATTATGGTAGGCAGGCAACGGCTGATCGAATTTGATCATGCGTTCAGGATTTTTTACAAATTTAGCTTTTTTAAACGAGTGTCAGGAGGGAAATCCGTCATTCCTGTCGTTCCGATTTTCGTCACACGGGCGGAAATTTCATCCCCGAACAACCATTTTCATCACAGTGCGGCCACGGCAGACACATAATTTTGTTCATTCTTCATCCCTGTTGTTCTTTTGCAGAAAATCTGCAGAGAATGAGGTATTCAGAAGGAAACAATCTTTTTAAAACAGCTTTTTCACCTGAAAAGAAAGAAATAATGATACCCGGATCACGGGCAAGAATCCTGAATCTTTCATTCTGTTCCGAGGAGCCGGAAATGGAATTTCAGAATTCTCATGATCTCTCTTTTACGGAGAATATGTCATTTTCCTATCCTGTCTTCTTACCGGCGAATAAGCAAAGCAGAAAAGTTATGCTGCTCCTTCACGGGCTCAATGAAAGGAGCTGGTTGAAGTACCTTACATGGGGGAACTATCTCTGTGAGAATACTGATAGTTACGTAATACTTTTCCCTATTTCGTTTCATATCAACCGTTCCCCCGGTTCATGGAAAGATCCGCGCGTCATGTCGCAGGAAGTGCAGAACCGTGTTTCATTGGCACACAATGTTCAGATGGCAAGTTTTGCTAATGTAGCTTTGAGCAAAAGACTGACGGACGATCCGAGAAGGTTTTTTTTCTCTGGTTACAGGACTGCAGCGGATATAACAAGGCTTTTCGATTCGATCAGGAAAGGAAACCATGAAGTTATTCCTGCAACTTCGGAATTCAATATCTTCAGCTATTCAATAGGAGCTTTCCTTGCCGAGATCCTTATGATGACCAACCCGGCCGGTCTCTTCTCCCAATCGAAGCTCTTCATGTTATGCGGAGGATCGGTGTTCAGCAGGATGCATGGCACATCGAAGCTGATAATGGACAGCCTGGCATTCCGCACGATATTTTGTTATTACATGGAGGAATTTGAAGAAACGCTGAAACAGCGCAATTCTCTTTCAGGTTTCTTCAGGAGCAACAGGCTGGGAATGGTTTTCAGGTCGATGATCGATACCGGGCGCTTAAAAATATTCAGGGAAAAGATAATCAGTGAAATGAGAGAGAGGATCTGCGCGATAACTCTTCTGAAAGACCTGGTCATTCCACCGGCCGGAATTGTTGAGACACTCGATTGCTTCAATACGGGCAGGGTTGTCGAGGTGGCGGATTTTCCTTATGATTACTCACACGAAAACCCGTTTCCAGTTTTCGGAAATGCCCTGATAAGCAGAAAGGTGGATGATTGTTTTGAAAGAGTGATGTCGAAAGCGGCAGAGTTTTTCGTGTGATTGAGTGTATAAATAAAAATTAAAAACTTACACAGAGGATCACAGAGGATCACAGAGTTAGGTTCTATTGGTCTCTGTGAAACTCTGTGCCTTCTCTGTGAAACTCTGTGTAACTAATAAAACGCTTTGCTGAAAGAATAACCTTCAGAAAAAGCATACCTCAAAAACTCATCCAAAATTACTCCTGCACAGGATAACGGAGTGTCGTGAAGCACTATCACGGAACCGGGCCTGATTTTTTTCCTCAGTACATCATGGCACTTTTCAGCCCCGAATGCAGGATCGAAGTCGTATGGCATAACATCCCAAAGTACGATCCTGTACTTACGGAGCAATGTTTGATACTGACAAATTGTTATCCTCCCATAAGGAGGCCTGAATATTTCCGATGAGGTTAACCCGTCTGCCTTGGAAACATCAGCTACATAGTTTCTGCACGATGTTTTCCAGCCGTTCAGATGAGAGTAGCCATGATTACCGATTATATGTCCCGCCGCCTTGATTTCGCGGATCAGTTCAGGATATTTTTCAGCTTTAATGCCTGTGCAGAAAAAAGCGGCTTTAACATCGTACCTGTCAAGAATTTCCAGAATAGCGGGTGTTGATGCCGCATCGGGACCGTCGTCGAATGTGAGGAAAAGGAGCTTTTCCTGCGTCTTTATCCTGAAAAGAGCTTCAGGATAAAGATGCCGGAATATTGACCATGGACTGAAAAGCCGCATCGTCTTTACCTGGAATAGAGTTTTCCGTAATAGTTGTTAATCTCCGGTTCTATCATGTCGGAGATATCCTTAATCTTAAGTTCAACAGACATGTTATAAATGTCGAGCAGCGACTGCATGTTTATGCCGATGGGGTAATCCATGCCGAAGCGTGATTCGGGTCCAAGGCCAAGTGCATAATCAAGGTAGGTTTTCGAATAATTGATGACCTCGTTGATTATCCTTGTGCCTTCTTCTTTGTCACCTGCCCGCAGGTAAGCCCTGGCAATGCCGATGACAAAATAATCAAGGGGCATTTTACCGGCTGGAACTATTTCGAGTCCCCTCCTGGCAGCTTCGAGAGCTTTTGTTGTATCACCGCTGTTAATGAGGTCATTTGCAAGAACACCAAACAGCCTCCTGAAGTTGCTGAACATACGCCTGTTGTTCTCATCGAGATAGACACCAGGGTCTTCGGCATTTCCCCAGGTGAATTTATTCATCATGTTGTCGTACATCACAACAGGATCGGGCATGCCGAATTCACCATCCTCACTTTTTCCTGTAGAGACAGGAACCAGCCTGTAAGCAAGGCCTTCCTGCACAAAATATTTTTCAAGCCCCTTGTACTGGCTCGAAGGAACAGTTGTTGAATAATAGACAGGCCGCACCCAGCCGTTTGTGGAAATCATGTCCATAATAGCCAGGTCGCCCTTGAATGCATTCTCCTCTGAATATTCCCATATCATGGGTGAGTTAAGCTTGTCTCTGAAATAATTCTTCACAGTTTCATTCTGCAACACCTTAACTGAATCAACTTCCACCTGGAATTTATTTGTGGGCAGGTAATTGACCATGTCTCCCCTGCCAGTGAGATCGATCTTGTACTTTCGGTCATCCTGTCCGGCGAAGGCAACAACATCCTTAAGCGGAACAGGTTTCTCAACTCTCTTATTAACAGGAAGCTGCTCCCTCTGGCCTTCACGGTATTTTTCCTGAGGAAGCGAAAGCGGAATCGGATCAGATTCGAAAGCTTTCTGCCTCATCATTGAAATATACCAGCCCGCCTGGATGTAGCTCAGGTTGGCCACTCTCACATCAGGTCTTACCTGTTCGACATCCTGCACGCACCATACGGGGAATGAATCATTGTCGCCATACGTGAACAAAATTGCATTCGGGGCGCACGATTTAAGGTAGTTTGCCCCGATATCCCTTGCAGTGTACCTTCCTGACCGGTCGTGATCATCCCAGTTCTGGACAGCCATCAATACGGGTGCGGCAAAAAGCAGGACAATGAAAGTTACTGCGTAGGAGGCTTTATCACCAATATGCTTCTGAAGCTTCTCATAGACAAACATGAAACCGAGTCCAATCCAGATTGCAAAAGCATAGAATGAACCGACATATGCATAATCCCTTTCCCTGGGCTGGTTTGGATACTGGTTAAGGTACAGGATAATGGCGGCGCCCGTCATTATGAAGAATCCCATGACAAGCCAGAAGTCATTCCTGCTCTTGCGGTAATGCCAGAACATTCCCAGAATGCCAAGGATCAAAGGCAGAAAATAATAGGTGTTCCTGCCGGGATTGGTTTTCAGCTCAGCCGGCATGTTGCCCAGGTTGCCGAGTCGTGCCTCATCGAGAAAAGTCACACCGCTTATCCAGTTGCCATGAATGGGATTGCCATTTCCCTGGATATCGTTTTGACGTCCCGCAAAGTTCCACATGAAATACCTGAGATACATGTACCCGAGCTGATACCTGAAAAAATATCGCATGTTCTCGGCAAAAGTGGGTGCAACTATTGTTTCGTTGCCGTAAGTGTATTTTCTTCCGGTCACCTTGCCCCAGTATTTGTAAGCTTCCACATGGTCGGGTTCGGAATCGTACATTCTGGGGAACAATGTCTCGAACTGGCTATCGTATTTGTATTCAGGATGATAATAAGGTTCATATTTCCCGTCAACCTTATTATAACCGGCAATTACCTGCTTCACATCCACTACCGGTGCACTGTAGTAATTGCCGAAGATCTTCGGAGAGCTGCCATACTGTTTCATATTAATATAGTACGATAGCGAAAACACATCCGACGGATCGTTCTGGTTCATTGGCGGACGTGCTGAAGACCTTATCATGATCATTGCATATGATGAGTATCCGATCATTATCACGGCAAAAGCGGTAAGAGCGTAGTTCAGGATAACTCTATTTGATCTGAGGGAATAATAGATCCCGTAGGCGAGTCCCGAGAACAGTACGATTATGAAGAAGAAGAGGCCGGTGTTATACGGAAGGCCGAAGCCATTCACGAACAACAATTCGAACCAGCCTGCCACTTCAGGCACCCCAGGGATCAGCACAAAGACCATCAGCCAAAGGAGTAAAACCGCCAGCAACAGGGCTTTGATGACACCCTTTGTTGTAACATCGTATTTTTTGAAATAATAAACAAAAACGAACACCGGGATGATCAGCAGGTTGAGCCTGTGAATGCCGAGTCCAAGACCCATTATAAACGCAATCAGGATTATCCACCTTCCCGAGTATGGCTCATCTGCCTCTTCCTCCCAGCGGAGCATTCCCCAGAAAACTACGGCAATGATCAGTGAGGAAAGTGCGTAAAGCTCACCCTCTACGGCTGAGAACCAGAAAGTATCTGTAAAAGTGTAAGCCATTGCCCCGATTATTCCGCTGCCGATAATTGCAGGAATGCGGGAGGGAGCAGGTTCTTTTTCACCTCCATTTACTTTTCTGACGAGATGGGTTATTGTCCAGAAGAGGAACATTATGGCAAAGCCGCTGCAGATTGCGGATAATGCATTCATCATCACCGCCACACGGCTGAGGTCGCTGCCTGCAAACATTGTTGCAACTCTTCCAAGCATCAGGAACAGCGGGGCACCCGGCGGGTGTCCGACCTGTAGCTTGAATGCCGAAAGTATGAATTCACCGCAGTCCCAGAAACTGACTGTTGGCTCTACAGTCAACAGGTAAACTGTAGACGAAACCAAAAACATGAGCCATCCGGTGATGTTGTTCAAAAGGCGGTAATTGCCCCTGAATGAGTTCATAATGTTAAATTTAATCAGACAACAAATAACGGAAAAATATATCATATGCTTTCAGGTACATTTGGATTTAACAAGATTTTAACTGGAAGAAAAAAGCTATTTTTGTTCCAAATCGCCGGAAAATGAGGTTCCTGTATTGCGCCATTTTTGTGTTCCTGTTCATGTCCGTCCCTTCAAAGGCTCAGCTTGATGAGGAACCTGAAAAGGCCAAAGACGAGTTGTCGCTTAACATAAGGCTGGTGAATTTTATCAGGAACAATGAGTATTTCAATCCAATCGGGGGCTCAGGCTTCAATCTTACGGGTGAGCTCCCGCTTCATGAGGAAAAATCATTATGGATCGAAGGTTACACCCTTACAGGATTTTTATTCAGACCTGAGCTGGTGTACAATCCTTCCGAAAAAATCTCATTGAATGGAGGTATCCACCTCCTGAAATACTGGGGAGCCGGAGGTTTCTCCGATATCAGGCCTGTATTTTCTGCATCCCTGAAGCTTACCGGCAAGACCGTCCTGACATTGGGTTCTCTTTCAGGAAGCAACACACACCGGATGCACGATCCTCATTTTGACAAGGAAAGGTTTTATACTGACTTTGCGGAAGAAGGCTTACAGATCAGGACATTGGGAGAACGTGTGTTCAATGACGCATGGGTCAGCTGGGAGAATTTCATCTTAAAAGGTGACCTTGAACGAGAGATTTTCACTTTCGGGGAATCATTCAGATATACATCCCCTGCGATTTTCGAATATCTTGGTATTGAAGTTCCGGTACAGCTCCAGTTCAAGCATTTCGGCGGACAGATAAGCGATTACCCTGAACGGGTAACAACATTCTTCAACCTTGCGGCCGGATTACGCGCAAACATTCATACCGGAAAATTCGGGAGCGGAGGGCTCGAGTATACACGTTTCATCAACAGTGTGATACCTGACAGGGACACATACAGCATATCAAACGGGAATGCAGACTGGCTGAGATTTTATTACGACCTGAAACAGTTCAGCTTCATGGCATCTTACTGGCATGCAGATGACTTCTATGCTCCCAACGGCAACCCACTTTTCGCAAGTGTTTTCTTGTTTGATTCCGATTATGTTATCCACGAAAGAAAGCTTTGCACAGGTTCTGCATCGATAAGGCTCCTTCCGGAAGAATATTTCGAACTGTATTTCGGAGCAGAGGTGTATTATGATATTTGCGCCAGGCGCCTCGATCATGCATTAACACTTCACCTGGATTTTGGCAGGATGTTCAGGCTAAAATGATTTTTAAGAACCAATACAGAGGGCCACAGAGAAGACACAGAGGGCCATAGAGAAGAAGAAAGAATACACAGACTCTGTGTAACTCTGTGGTTCTCCGTAAAACTCTGTGTAACTTGTATTCACGCATAGAATCTCCAGAGCCTGGTTTTCCAGTAATCGCCTGAATAATCAACTCTGATTCTGGGACTTGTTTTGATCTTCGGATTTACACCTGAGTCTTCAATCCATATCCTTTCAGATTTCGTCAGATCCTCTCCATAAAATGAACGGTCTATGCCCAGCGCCTTTGCCAGCTTCCCCGGACCGTTGAACACGCCGGCTCCCCTGATGAGCACTGCCTGGGGAACATTTTCTTTTTCAGTGACGATATTGAGCATCCAGTACATACCATATATAAAGTATACATACAGTCTGCCTCCTTCATGGTACAGGACCTCTGTGCGCCGGGTACGGCCTTTTGCCGCATGACAGGCAAGATCTTCCTCACCGCGGTAGGCCTCAACCTCGCTTATGAGGAATTTTTCAAATGTTCCATCTTTTCTGCCAAGGACAATGTATTTGCCGATCAGATCAGGAGCCACTTCAAGAACGTCGCGGATATAGAAATCCCTTTTTAGTCTTTCTTCCACAATCATAATTTCAATAAGGGATTTTACCTTCAAGGCGATCCCATTTCCTGAAAACTTCCTTCCCGCCTGTGTCGTCAATCCTGATGAAGGAGACTTTTCTTGCTGCAGGATCGAGGGCAATTTCATCATAAATCAGCTTGTCGCTGAAACCGGATTTTCCGGCATCGTTTCGGTCGGAGGCGAAGAATACCTGCTTTATGCCCGACCAGTAAATAGCTCCCAGGCACATCGGGCATGGTTCGCATGATGTATATAATGTGCAATCGCTCAGGTCGTGGGAGCCAAGCTTTGAGCAAGCTTCGCGTATTGCAATTATCTCTGCATGAGCTGTCGGATCGTGGCTTAATACCACTTTATTAAAAGCCTCGGCTACTATCTTTCCATTGCAGACAATTACCGCTCCAAAAGGGCCTCCCCCTTTTTCCATGCCTTCCATTGCAACCTTCACTGCCCGGGACAAAAATATTTTATCTTTGTTTTCCATTTTCGTTCAGAAAAAATAAAAGACAAAAGTAAGTGACATTTCGGATTGCGGATTTGAAATTTCGAATTTATTGAGGATCCGGTTTCGCGTAAATCCTAAATTGTAAATTCGAAATTCGAAATCTGAAAGAAAATCATACGATTATTCTTTTTTTTTATGAAATATATTGTATTTTTGCAAACCCTAAAATATGGGTAAATACAGTATAAAGAGAAGTATATCAATTAAAAAACAATACAAGTGGACACCTTAAGCTATAAGACGGTTTCGGCAAATAAAGCTACTGTGAACAAGGAGTGGGTTATAATAGATGCTGAAGGACAGATACTGGGCAGGCTTGCAACACTGGCTGCATCAATGCTCAGAGGAAAGCACAAGACGAACTTCACACCGCATGTTGATTGCGGCGACAACGTAATAGTAATAAATGCCGAGAAGGTAGAGCTTTCCGGAAAGAAGATGACAGACAAGGTATACGTCCGTCACACAGGTTTCCCCGGAGGTCAGAGGTTTGCAACTGCTGAACAGAAGCTGAAGAAAAACCCGATATCCCTTGTCGAGACAGCCGTTAAGGGAATGCTGCCGAAGAACAGGCTCGGAAGCGCACTTTACAAAAATCTGCACGTATATGCAGGCAATGAACATCCGCACGAAGCACAGAAACCAAAGAAAATCGAACTTTAAAATTATAAGAATAAGGTATGGAATCAGTCAATGCTCTTGGAAGAAGAAAAGCAGCAGTTGCACGGGTATATTTAAGTGACGGAAAAGGCAAGATCACTGTCAATGGCAGGGATTACAAGGAATATTTCGGAGCTGAAACACTCCAGTATGTGGTTACTCAGCCCCTTGTGGTTCTGAATGCCGCAGACAAATACGATATTAATGTCAATCTCGACGGCGGCGGCGTAAAAGGCCAGGCTGAAGCTCTTCGTCTTGGTATAACCAGGGCGCTCATCGAGATCGATGCTGAAAACAAATCGATTCTCAAGTCAAACGGTTTCGTTACCCGCGACCCGCGTGAGGTTGAAAGAAAGAAACCGGGACAGCCGAAAGCCCGCAGAAGATTCCAGTTCAGCAAACGTTAGTATCTGGATTTTCCGGACAGATGCAAGTTTAGTATCTAAATTGCAGAGACTTCCGTAAGGAGCTACTCCGCAATTGATAGAACAGAATGTAAACTTAAAAACAATAAAATGCCAAGAACAAATTTCAAAGAATTACTCGATGCCGGAGTACATTTCGGGCACCTTAAAAGAAAATGGAATCCCGCAATGGCTCCTTACATATTCATGGAGCGCAACGGTATCCACATCATCAATCTTGAAAAAACAGCCGAAAAGATTGACGAAGCAGCTTCAGCAATGAAGAATATTGCAAGATCAGGAAAGAAAGTACTGTTTGTTGCAACCAAAAAACAGGCGAAAGAAATAGTAGCCGAAAAAGTAAAGGCAGTGAATATGCCTTATGTTGTGGAACGCTGGCCGGGCGGAATGCTCACCAACTTCCCGACTATCCGCAAGGCCGTCAAGAAAATGTCGTCAATCGACAAGATGGCAAACGACGGAACATTCCTGAACCTTTCAAAACGTGAAAGGCTCCAGATCACCAGGCAGAGGGCAAAACTTGAAAAAACCCTTGGAAGCATCATAGATCTTACAAGACTTCCTTCGGCTCTTTTCATTGTTGACGTTTCAAAGGAACACATTGCAGTAAGAGAGGCTAAAAGACTTGGCATTCCGGTATTCGCAATGGTAGACACCAACTCCGATCCTTCGGACATAGATTTCCCGATACCGGCAAACGATGATGCATCAAAGTCAATATCCCTCATCATCGGTTTACTCTGCCAGGCCATCGAGGAAGGTCTCAGCGAAAGAAAGCTTGAAAAAGACAAGGAGCCTCAGCAGAAAGACAAGAAAATAACCAGGAAAGACTTCGACACTAAGGAAATATCTGCTTCCCTGATAGAAAACAGGATTGAAGAGGAAGAAGAGGAAGAGGTTGATGCCGATGAAGACACAACTGAAGAAGAGGTCGCTGACGATACAGAAGAGGAAGAAGAAAAATAGTCCTTTTTAATAATTCATTTTAAAAGATATTCATTATGGCTAATATAAGCGCTGCCGATGTTGCAAAACTGAGAAGAGTAACCCTTGCAGGAATGATGGATTGCAAGAAAGCTCTCGAGGAAGCAGACGGAAACTTTGACAAAGCAATTGAGATAATCCGCAAGAAGGGACAGGCTGTTGCAAACAAGCGTTCCGACAGGGAAGCTACAGAAGGAGTTGTTCTTTCGAAAGTATCATCAAACGGTAAGCTGGGAGCTATGATAGTTCTCAACAGCGAAACCGATTTCGTTGCCAAGAATGCAGATTTCATCGCTATTGCAAACAAGATCCTTAATCTTGCTGTTGAAAAGAATCCGGCAAGTCTCGATGAGCTTAAGGCGTTACCCCTTGAAGGCGGAAAAGTCGGCGAAAAAGTTGTCGAGTACATAGGCATAATCGGTGAAAAGCTCGATCTCTCATATTTCGATAAGATTGAAGCTGAACATGTGCAGGCATACATACACCCGGGCAACAAGCTGGCCGTTCTCGTCGGCTTCAACAAAGCAGGCGTTGACATCCAGGTCTATAAAGATGTGGCCATGCAGGTGGCTGCAATGAATCCCGTTGCTGTTGACAAGGATTTCGTTTCGCAGAAAGTCATAGACCAGGAACTTGAAATTGGCCGCGAACAGGCACGCCGCGACGGCAAACCTGAAGAAATGCTCGACAAGATCGCTCAGGGGAAATTGACTAAATTCTATAAGGAAAGCACACTTCTCAACCAGGATTTCATCAAGGATAACAAAATGACTATCAAACAGTACCTTCAGTCTGCAGCAAAAGATCTTACTGTAACTGACTTCAAAAGGTATTCTCTTAATCTTTAATCCACCTTCGCCAGGTGCTGGACTCTGTGGCCGCGTAAACGGCTTCGACCGGCAAAGTTGGCGGATACAATACGTAAGTTCATATTTGATATCTGGTGGCCCCGCTTTGTCGGGGCCACTTTTTTTTTAACTTTGTTATCTTTCATCCAAAAAAAAGTGAAAATGCCGTACTCCCGTATACTCTTAAAACTCAGTGGCGAATCACTCGCTGGTGATGACAATTCAGGAATAAGCGACACAGTATTGCAGGAATATGCCAGGCAGATCGCAGGAGTGGCCGCAAAAGGCTGCCAGGTATCGATCGTTATTGGCGGAGGAAACATCTTCAGGGGACTCAGCGGAACGCAATCGGGGTTCGATCGTCTCAAGGGTGACCAGATGGGAATGCTTGCAACGGTAATTAACAGCCTCGCTCTTGAAAGTGGGATTACCCGTGCAGGCGGAAAAGCCAAGGTCTTCACCTCTATCAGGATGGAACCTGTCGGAGAGCTTTATCATCGCGACAAGGTCGTTGAGGCCATGAAGAATGGCGTTGTCTGCATTCTTGCAGGCGGAACAGGAAATCCTTTTTTCACTACGGATACGGCAGCAGCTCTAAGAGCTGTTGAGATCGGCGCGGATGTTTTGCTGAAAGGAACAAGGGTGGATGGTGTTTATTCAGCCGATCCGGAAAAAGAGCCCGGCGCTGTAAAATTCGACAGGATCTCTTTCGAAGAGGTGATCGATAAAAGGCTCAAAGTCATGGATCTTACCGCTTTCACAATGTGCCGTGAAAACAACATGCCGATTGTGGTTTTCGATATGAACAAGGAGGGGAATCTTGAGAAGATAACGGAAGGGCTGGAAATCGGCACAATAGTCAGTAACTGAAAGAATTGACCTTTTGCCATTTTTTATTATATTTGTTTACAGAATACATCAATTAAAAAATTCAGGTATGGACGAAGAAGTTGAACTGATCACCGAAGAGGCTAAGGAAAGAATGGATAAAGCAGTCGAACATCTGGAGCATGAGCTTGCCCGCCTTAGGGCCGGAAGAGCCAACCCGGCGCTCCTTGATGGTATAACTGTGGACTATTACGGGGTCAATTCACCTCTCAGCCAGGTGTCGAACATAAATACTCCCGACCCGAAGACCATTATGATCCAGCCGTGGGAAAAAAATATGCTTGGCACAATCGAAAAAGCGATAATGGCTGCCAATATAGGTCTCACCCCGGTTAACAACGGCGAAGTTATCAGGATCAACATCCCGCCTCTTACGGAGGAAAGAAGGCATCAGCTTGTGAAACAGGTCAGGAACGAAGGCGAAACAGCTAAAATCAGCGTCAGGAATGCCCGTAAATGGTCGCTCGACGAACTTAAGTCTCTGTTGAAGGAAGGCCTTCCGGAAGACACCGAAAAAGAAGCCGCCGAGAACGTCCAGGAAATGGTCCATACATACAACGCCAAAGTCGACAAGGTGATGGCAATCAAGGAAAAAGAGATCATGACCGTGTAAAAACGTTGCATGCAACGTTTGAAATATTTTATTTTATAACACCTGATAATCCCGATGTGCAATTCCTGCAGATCGGGATTTTTTCTCGTCCGGTGAGTATCTTCTTCCTGAAATCTTTGAATTTCTCACCTCGCCAGATCTCCCGGAATGACTCATCTGCGAGGTTGCCCATAACATGATCTGCATCCTTGTCGAAACAGCAAGGGATAACCCTTCCATCCCA
>JBLNAO010000193.1:0-6827 GCA_050259395.1 Chloroflexota bacterium | reverse complement strand
GTAGCTTTGTCGATGAACATTACCGATGAATTTACGCCGTCAAGGTCAGCCTTGATCTTAAAAGCTGGTTTGTTATTTACGCTTTCCTCGCCGAGAAGGGTAAGCTTACCCTCTTTAAGGTAATTGGCAAGTGAATTCTTGAACATGTTGTTGTTCTGAGCCTGTTTTGCCTCTTCGGCTGACATTTCGACCGGGGTGGTGGAACCTGTCATTGGATTTACCATGTAACCTTTGGTTCCGTCAAATGCAGTGATCATCTCCTGACCGTTGAAGTTGGTTACGGTTTTGATTTTGTCGGGATTCTTCATCCACATTTCCATCGGAACGTCCATCCCCATCATCGACATCTTCGCCGATATCTTGATAGTTGAAAGATCCTTGATCCTGTCGTACCTGTTGGCTTCAGAATATTTTTGTACTATTTCCTCAAGCGACTGGGCATTAAGGACAGCGACAGCCATTAGGCAAGCAAATACTGTTAAAACTTTTTTCATTTAATTGAGTATAAAATTATTTAAAGGGAGTTAACCGTTTTTCTTAAGAGTGTAAGGTTTCTTAACAGACCATCCATCAAAGACATTTTCAGCATGTTCGCACCATCTGAT
Source organism: Chloroflexota bacterium (assembly GCA_050259395.1). Lineage (GTDB taxonomy): Bacteria > Bacteroidota > Bacteroidia > Bacteroidales > VadinHA17 > LD21. The sequence goes on along the minus strand of JBLNAO010000193.1, from coordinate 6,222 downwards.
TTGGCAATTGATGGATCAGGGTGTGTTTCGATGAAGATGCCGTCAGCGCCAACACTTATGGCAGCCCTTCCTATAGTTTCAATCATGTCGGGCCTTCCGCCGGAAACGCCTGCTTCCTGGTTAGGCTGCTGGAGTGAATGGGTGATATCCATTACAACCGGGACACCTATTTTCTTCATGTCTGGTATGTTCCTGAAATCGACCACAAGATCCTGGTAGCCGAACATGTTTCCCCTGTCGGTAAGGATTATGCGGTCATTTCCTGATTCCATCACTTTTTCAACAGCGAACCTCATGGCGGAACCGGAAAGGAACTGGCCTTTCTTGATATTGACCCATTTCCCGGTTTTTGCCGCGGCCACAAGAAGGTCTGTCTGCCTGCAAAGGAACGCCGGTATCTGAAGGGCATCCACATAGCCTGAAGCGATCTGGGCTTCACCCGGATTATGTATGTCGGTTATTACAGGAATTGAAAATTTCTCCTTTACCCTGGCAAGTATCTCCAGGGCCTGGAAATCACCAATCCCGGTAAAGGAACCCGCCTTGGACCTGTTTGCTTTTCTGTACGAAGACTTGAAAACAAAAGGGATGCTGTATTTTTCCGAAAGTGAAACAAGGTGCTCCGCAGTTCGGAAAACAATGTCTTCACTCTCTACTACACATGGGCCTGAGATCAGCAGGAAATTGCCGGATTCTCTGAATTTTAATGCTGGAATATCTGGAATCGCTGAAGACATATTAAACAAAGGTAATAATAATTTTCAATTACTTTCTAAAATCAATTTCAACCGGTAATCAGGTTACTATCATAATCTGTACCAAAAATTTCAACTATGGAGCTACACGGAGTTTCGCGGAGTTCAATCCTTACGTCATTTCTCCCTGTCCGACGCCCGACTCTCGACCCTTAACGCTTTACGCTCAATGCTTTACGCTCAATATCTATTTCTCGCTTCACCTGTATTTATAAATATCCTTCCACATAGACGCCATCCTCTTCCTGATCTCATCTTCCTTCACGTTGTTGCCGGGGTCATAAAACACGGTTCCGCTGATATCTTCAGGCAGGAAATTGTCCTGAACAAAGTTGCCCTCATAACTATGGGCGTATTTATAATCCTTTCCGTACCCCAGGTTTTTCATCAGCTTTGTCGGCGCATTCCTTATATGAAGCGGCACCGGCAGATCGCCTGTCTCCCTTACTTTTTCTATTGCGCCCTCGATAGCCATATATGATGCGTTGCTCTTGGGTGATGTGGCCAGATAGACCGCTGTTTCGGCAAGTATAATCCTCGATTCCGGCCAGCCGATTACATTGATTGCTTCGAAACACGATTGTGCAAGCAGGAGTGCATTGGGATTTGCCAGTCCGATATCTTCGGTGGCCAGGATCAGCATCCTCCTGGCTATAAACTTCGGGTCCTCGCCGCCCTCAACCATCCTGGCAAGCCAGTAAACAGCTGCATTGGGATCACTGCCGCGCATGGATTTAATGAATGCCGAAATGATGTCATAATGCTGCTCGCCGTTCTTGTCGTACATGGCAAGATTCTTCTGGACATGCCTCAGCACCTTTTCATTGTTTATAATGATCTTTTCGGATGAAGCCTCATCAGCTTCACTGCTGACTACCAGCTCGAGGGCATTGAAAAGCTTCCTGGCATCACCTCCGGAAACACGGATAAGTGCCTCATATTCCTCAATTTCGATGTTGAAGGATGCCAAATAGGTGTCCTTTTTGAGTGCTTTGTTTACCAGCGATTTCAGTTCCTCCTCGGAAAGAGGATTCAGAATGTACACCTGGCATCTCGAAAGGAGCGGAGAGATCACCTCGAATGAAGGATTTTCGGTTGTTGCACCGATAAGAGATATTATGCCCTGTTCGACTGCACTGAGCAGCGAATCCTGCTGAGATTTATTGAAGCGGTGGATTTCATCGATGAACAGGATCGGGTTCGGCTGATTGAAGAATTGCTGCTTCTTTGCCTTGTCGATAGTTTCCCTGACATCCTTCACACCTGAATGAACAGCGCTGAGAGAGAAAAAAGGCCTTTTCAGCCTGTTTGCTATTATATTGGCAAGGGTGGTTTTACCCACGCCGGGAGGTCCCCATAGAATAAATGAGGGGAGGTTGCCGGACTCGATTACCTTTCTCAGGACGCCGTTTTGGCCCACAAGATGATCCTGACCTGAAAACTCATCAAGGTCCTTTGGACGAAGCCTTTCAGCAAGAGGTTGATTTGGCAGCATCAAAGTATTTTTATGCAAAATTAATAAAAACAACGTGCCTGTTCAGAAGACATTCATTAATACCATTGTTTGCGGCTTTTTGTTAATATTGTAACAAATCTATTTAAATGAATAAAGCTTTTCTGTTGCTCCTGGTCCTTTTTACGGGATGCAATCCCAACACTGAAACATTCACTTCAGGAAAAGACATAACTGTTGCAAATGGAATTGTGGTGTCGGAGAATTCTGAAGCCTCAAAGGTTGGAGCTTCAATCCTCAAAAGAGGAGGGAACGCTGTTGATGCTGCGGCGGCGACAGAGTTCGCACTTGCTGTTTGCTATCCTGCAGCAGGCAATATCGGAGGTGGAGGTTTTATGGTTATCAGGAAGGCTGATGGCACAACCGATGTAATTGATTACAGGGAGAAAGCCCCTTCTGCAGCCTCACGCGATATGTTTACCGATGAATCGGGGAATGTTATCGACAGTCTCAGCACCGATACCCATCTGGCAAGCGGTGTTCCCGGCACTGTGGATGGTATTATCACGGCTCATTCACGTTATGGAAAGCTGCCCTTCAGGGATGTTATTCAACCCGCAATAGATCTTGCAAGAAACGGATTCGCCATTACAAAAAGGCAGGCTCAGGGACTGAATTCGAACAGGCGGAATTTTATTGAACGAAATTCATCGAGGGTGGCTTTTGTCCGTGATTCATTGTGGAAGGAAGGTGACATGCTTGTCCAGGAAGATCTTGCAGGAACCCTTGAAAGAATCAGGGACTCCGGAAGAGATGGTTTTTACTCAGGCGAAACTGCCGCAATGATCGCCCGTGAAATGAAGAGGGGAAATGGCCTTATCTCTGAAGAAGATCTTGCAGGTTATCATTCAGAATCAAGGAAACCCCTTATTTCAGATTATAAGGGATACAGGATAATAACGGTTCCTCCTCCCTCGAGCGGCGGGGTAATACTTTTTCAGCTTCTTAAGATGACAGAGGATTACCCTGTACAGGAATGGGGATTCAATTCGGTGAAAACAGTACACCTGATTGCTGAAGCAGAAAGACGGGCATTCGCAGACAGGGCAGAATACCTTGGCGACCCGGCCTACATGAAGATCCCTGCAGAAATACTGCTGAACAAAAAATACCTGAAATCGCGAATGAGCAGCTTTGATGAAACAAAAGCTTCTTTGTCCACGGATATTTTTCCCGGGAATCTCGAAAATTACGAATCTAAAGAGACCACCCATTACTCTGTTGTCGATTCAGAGGGAAATGCTGTTTCAGCCACAACAACACTGAACGGAGGATTCGGAAACAGCATTGTTGTCGAGGGTGCAGGCTTTCTTCTAAATAATGAAATGGACGATTTTTCGGTAAAACCGGGTTCTCCGAATATGTACGGCCTTGTAGGAGGTGAAGCCAATGCTGTTGCCCCTGGGAAAAAGATGCTGAGCTCAATGACCCCTGTAATTGTTGAAAAAGAAGGAAAACTTTTTATGGTTGCAGGCTCGCCGGGTGGTTCTACTATCCCGACTACTGTATTCCAGGTAATTACAAACGTTATTGATCATGGTATGAAGATACAGGAGGCCGTCGATGCCGGCAGGTTTCACAATCAGTGGCTGCCTGACATGATCATGTACGAGAAACAACGCCTTGATAGCGCATCCTTAAACAGGATAAGCCTTATGGGTCATAAAATGGAACAAGCAGGCAGAATAGGCAGTGTAAATGCAATTCTTGTTAATAATGATGGCAGCAGGGCAGGAGCTGCCGACCGCAGGAGTGATAACACATCGTGTGGCTTCTGATATTTTGTGGTTCAATTAATTTTACTAAATTGCCTCAAATTTATTTTCTTTGAATAAATAAATTAATACTTTTAACAGTTGAATTTGAATTACAGATAATAAGTGACGTTATTATCAGACTGACCACTCAGATGTTTCAACTATGAAAAAAACCCTGCTTATCGTTGTCATTATTCTGGCAGTAATTCTGGCCCTGCCAGCATTCAATCTGATCCAGTGGTTCTTTCAGGCAAAAAAGCCGTTAGATATCATTTTGCTCGACAAAACTGTGCCAACTGTCAAACGTGAAAATCACCGGGCAATCAGCTGGGTTTTTACGCATGAAAGATATGTTGACAGCACACGTTCGGGGTATAATTACATGAAGGATTATTATGGCTGGTTTCCCCTCAGGCCCCTCCGAGACAGGGAATACAAGATCAACGATTACCGCCTGACGGATGTCATAAACCTTGCAAAAAGTCATGAAATGCTTTATATAGCTGATACTTATGGAGTAACAGCTAATGACTGGTACAGGAGTATTTTCAAGAGCAGGAGAGCCCGGAAACTTTACGGAGGCTTAAACAATACCGATAACCTTCTCATTAAGGAAATGAAGGACAGAAACCGCCTTGTGATACTCGAGTACAACTCTTTCGATTATCCAACTGCGGCGTTTGATTCCTACAGAACACAGGAGAGGATAGGTGTTACATTTTCAGGATGGACCGGAAAGCACTTTGCATCACTCGATACAACATCACACGATTTTCCGTTATGGATGCCCCAGTTGTACAGGAAAGAGCACAAAAAACCATGGAAATTCACAAAAAGCGGCATTGTGCTCGTTAGCCAGAAGAACATTATTGTTCTCGAAGACGGGACACACCTCACTGGCTCAATGCCCCACATAATGTCTGATACTGCTTCCTGCCAGAAGTACGGTGTTGTTTCAGATGTGGCTTTCGATAACTGGTTCGACATCATCAGCCCTAATTCATGCAACGTGATTTCATCGTATCATCTTCCCACCACTGCCAAGGGCGACAGTCTGCTTATTGATTATAATCTTTCCAATACTTTCCCTGCAGTCACACAGGAATCAACAACTCCAACAGTGTATTATTTTGCAGGCAACTTTGCATATTCGGATAAACCTCAATGGACTTCCATGTTCAAGAGTATTGAAATGTTGAAGTCTTTCTTCTACTCCGACAAACAGGATGATCCGAGAAGGTTCTTCTGGCTGTATTACAAACCGCTCGTAAAATCAATAATGGGAGATTACTACCAGTCGCTTGTAAGCCAGGTAACAGTTACCGATAAATGAACTATTAGGGGATTACACCGTTATTATGAATTAAGTACAGGAAAATTGAACCTGTACTTTTTTTTTAAGTAATTTTTAAAAAAATGAAAATATCCGTTGTTCAGCCTGAGCTAAGATGGGAGGATAAGAATTTCAATTTAATGAGGCTGGAAGAAGCTATAAAGCCTTATTATAATGATAGCGAAATAATCATTCTTCCTGAGATGTTCGCGACAGGATTCACAATGAATCTGTCTCTTGGTGAAGAAATGGAAAGCACAACTTTAGCCTGGATGAAAGAGCAGGCCATTAAAGGAGGCTTCGCTGTCTGCGGAAGCTACACCGCTCTAGGGGATGGAAGGGCATTCAACAGACTTGCCTTCGTAACCCGTTCGTCGGAACATTTTTATGATAAGCGGCATCTGTTCAGCATGGGGGAAGAGGATAAATTTTTTACCGCTGGCCAAAAGCGGACAATCATCAATTATAAAGGCTGGAGAATCAGCCCTTTCATATGTTATGATCTCAGGTTCCCGGTATGGAGCAGGAACCGTATTGAATACGATCTGGCAATTTATGTGGCAAGCTGGCCTGAACCAAGGATAAGTGTCTGGAACACATTACTGAGGGCCAGGGCCATTGAAAACCAGTGCTATGTGGCAGGATCCAACAGGATTGGCACTGACGGCAACAGAGTTCGCCATAACGGCATGTCGCAGATAATAGATCCAAAAGGGGAGCTGATAATTTCTGCGGGAACGAACGAAGAGAAAGTGATTACTGCAGATCTTTCCCTGGCAGAATTGACTGAATTCAGGCAAAAATTCAATGTTTTACGGGATATGGACGATTTTTCAATCACTATCTGAAGCCATTTAACACAAT
>JBLNAO010000192.1:0-6643 GCA_050259395.1 Chloroflexota bacterium | reverse complement strand
GAGTGCCTGATTATGAGAAAAACACCGTTTCTCCTTTTTCAAACGGCTCATTCCTGGGAGTCGCCTTCTCAAAAGATCCCTCTGTCATATTCCTGAGCGGTGGCGACAACGGGGCAGTCATTATTTACGATATCAAAAAATCTGAGAGGCTGGATTCCATCTCGCTCGATGGCGAGTTTGACGGAGTAGATTATGAAGACAGCTTCACTTCTGATCTTGCATATAATCCTGAAAAAAATGAACTGCTTGTTCTCGACAAGGGGAACTTCAGAATGGTCAGGATTGATCTAAACTTGAATAAAATCACTGCTTCTGTCAGGGTCGGGCGTCAACCTTTCGGCCTGACACTCGATCCGGAAAGAAAAATTGCTTTTGTCGCAAATGTTGGCATGTATGAGTATCCTCTGATAAAAGGCGCTACTCCGGAAAATTACGATACCTTGCTCATCTCCCATCATCCATATGGCAACAACACCCCTGAATCCATTAACGGCATCGTTGTCGAAGGCCATGAAGCACCCGGTGTGGGTGATCCTCTTCACCCTGATGCAATGAGCGTTTTTACAATCGATCTTGAAAGGAACACAGTTGTGGATAAATTCAAAACCGGTAATCAGATCGGTCAGATGATCGAAGACGCGGAGGTTGTCGGAGGAGCCAGCCCTAACTCAATTGCAGTGGGCAGAAGGTTCGCTTACGTATCAAACGCAACAAATGACAATATTTCGGTAATCGATTTCAGAAACCATAAAATAACCGGACATATCCCATTGCTTGTAGACAAACGTATCGACCGGTACAGGGGTTTGCTACCGTTTGGACTGACACTCAGCAAGGATGAAAAAACACTTTACGTTGCCTTGCTTGGATTCAATGCCGTGGCATTGGTCGATACCGAAACAGGAAAAACAAAAGGGCTCATCCCTACCGGCTGGGGGCCTGTCAGAGTGAGGCTGTCTGCTGATGAAAAGGAAATGTATGTTATTACTTGCAGGGGTCTTGGAGCAGGTCCTAACGGAGGCAGGGATTTTGTTGCTCCTGTCCAGGGTTCATTTGTCTCCGATATTCAGCTCGGAAGCTTCCAGAAAATTCCGGTTCCGGATAAAACACAATTGGAAAACTACACCAGGCAGTGCGTTGAAAATACATTTATAAGCCGGGCTTTGCCGGAAGACACTGTCAATCCTTTGCCACCGTTACCAGGACTGAGAAACTCACCAATCAAACATGTAGTCTATATTACAAAGGAGAACAGGACTTACGATGAGGTGCTTGGACAGCTGAAGAGCGGAAGGGGCGACAGCTCTCTTGCAAGATACGGTATGAACAATGAATATACCTTGCCGCCTGCACTGAGAAAATTGTTTCCCGGTTTGAGAGTAAGCCCCAATCATATAAAAGTTGCAGAAGAGTTCGCATTTTCCGATAATTACTATACCGACAGCGATGCTTCAATCCACGGGCATCACTGGATGATGGGAGTCATCCCGAACGAATGGGTTGAAGCCAATTCGAGCGTGTCGAAAACAGCCAGGATCTTTTCAACGGCACCCGGCAGAAGATTTCCCGGTACTACCGGCAGCATGGATCCGGAAGATTACGCAGAAACAGGAGGATTGTGGGAAGCTCTCGAAAGACAGAATGTGTCATTTTATAACTTCGGAGAAGCGAATGAAACTGCTCACGTGCGCGAGGAATGGTACGATACCCTCACAGGAGCCGCACATCTTGTCATGGTCCCGATGCAGAAGGCTCTTTTCACAAGGACAAGCCATAATTATGCAGGGTATAACATGAACATCCCCGACCAGTACAGGATGGACCAGTTTGAAAAGGAATTCACCGAAAAATGGATTGAAGGTAACGAAGAAATGCCTTCACTTGTAACAGTTCAGCTCCCGAATGATCATGGAACTAGAATCAGGCCCGAGGATGGTTATTTGTACCCCCAGGCATTCATGGCAGACAACGACCTTGCCCTCGGGCGAATGCTTCATTTTTTGTCACGGACCGAATACTGGAAAAACATGCTCGTGATAATTACTGAAGATGATCCCCAGGGAGGTGTTGACCATGTCGACGCACACAGATCGATACTTATGCTGGCCGGCCCTTATGTCAAAAGAGGCTACGTCTCACACACCCATGCCAATTTCGGATCGATTCTGAAGACCATATATAACATACTGAATGTTCCGTATGTAAACCAGTTTGATGTCACCGGATCTCTCCTTCAGGATTTCTTCACTCCTGTGCCCGATTACACGCCATACACTTTGGAGATGCACGACAGAAGGATCTTTGATGCTGAAAAGGCGATGAAGAAATATGGTCATACAATCGACTGGCGAAAGATCAGCCAGGACGTTCCGATCGACAATGAAGAGATTGAAAAAGAACGGCATTACAATCAGGATAACTGATTCGATTATTCATTGCTCAACATAAATGGAATAAGTTTTTTGAGGATTTTCTGATCAGGAATTTTAGGTCACTTATCAATTTTTAGCTCCGAATATTTGATTCGTTTTACATTAATAATTAGTTTTGATACAATAACCTGACTGCTGAATGTTTTCACAGTTAAAAAAATACAATATTCCTGCACTGTTTTTTATTGCCATACTTCTGTTATTGTATTCGTGCGGGAAAGACTCACCCCCTCCGTCGGCAACCATCCTGACCAAAATAAACGGTAATGTGGTGGAATTTACGCTGGAAACCGTAAATACTGATTTGTTTGAATGGGATTTCGGCGATGGAAGCCCAATATCGAAAGAGAAGAACCCAATTCATGTTTTTCCCGAGTTCGGGAAAGAGTATACGGTAACTTTGAGAATCTCCGGCGATGGCGGCGAGAAGACAATAACAGAGATCGTTTCGATACGATCGATGACAAGCATGGAAATGCTTTCCGGCGGGGAAAATACACCCAATGGGAAAAGATGGCATCTTAGCCAGAAGGAAAATGCATTCAAAGCAATGGCCGACATAACGCTCACAACATCACAGTCATTACCGGCAGGCTTTCTTACCGGACTGGGTTTCAGCAATGCTTATCTAGATGAATTTGTTTTCAAGTACAACGGCGATTATGCGATTATTCCGAAAGGGCAAGGGGTAATTGGCGGTCTTACATATTGCAGGGCAAGGAATATTCCCAATTCGCTCCCATCGCAGGAAGCCGCTGCAAGGGGACTCACATTGATCAATCCTTTCACTCCTGCCGTCGGGCTCAAGTTTTCATTCAGTGAATCAAGGAATTATACAATTAACGTGAGCGACGGCAATGCATCGGCTGATTTAATACTGCCTGATGTTATGACCCTGACGTTTTCAAAAGGGGGTTTCCTGGGGATAAATAACTGGATTACAGATTGTGTGATTACCAGCCTTACCGAAAAATCGATGAAAGTGGCACTCTTTACTTCAAGCATCTCACCGGAATCATCCCAGGCAGGAAAGACTAATGGCGTGCTGATCTTTACATTCGAACCCTCGGAAAATCAATAAACATTTAATATACCTACCGGGAATCTGATTTTCTCTGAAACTCTGTCAGGGGCCGATAGCCTATCCGAATAATGTTCTGATCATTAAAACTATTTTATTCCCAGGAGCGCTTGTGAAAGTGGCTGCTCAAGGATCCCGGTTTATAATACTTCCTCCAGGTTAGTCAAAGTATAATTGTGTTGTTGGGTTCAAATTGATTATTAACTTTAGTGTACATATTTTTTTGCATATGGCAGGCAATGAAGGAAACGAGCTTTACCTGGGACTCGATATAGGAGGGACCAAATGTGCCGTTGTGGCTGGTGATTCCTCCTTCAGGATAAAGATGAAACTTGGATTTCCCACAAGGACAGAAAGAGGTTATCAGGCAATTATAAATGAATTTATTGAAAACATCCGCATAGTTCTCGGCTCCTTTCCGGGAAGCACACTGAAACGTATCGGGATAAGCTGCGGTGGACCCCTGGACTCTAAAAAAGGTGTGATCTATTCCCCTCCCAACCTTCCGGGATGGGATAATGTGCCTGTTACAGAAATATTTTCGCGGGAATTCAACGTGGAAACAGCTCTGCAGAACGATGCAAATGCATGTGCCCTGGCTGAATGGATGATGGGAGCCGGGAAAGGCACGTCAAACATGGTCTTTCTCACGTTCGGTACAGGTATGGGTGCAGGGCTTATTCTCGATGGCCGGTTGTACAGCGGTACAAACGACCTGGGAGGTGAAGTGGGACACATAAGGCTGGACAAGACCGGTCCAGTGGGTTATGGTAAAGCAGGATCATTTGAAGGATTTTGCAGCGGAGGGGGAATAGCGCAGCTGGCAAGATCAATCGTTGCCGAAAAATTAAGGAAAAATGAAAAAGTGAGTTTTTGCAATAATCCTGATGATCTCGGAAATCTGGACACAAAGACGGTTGCCATTGCAGCCGCCCAGGGTGATCCGGTTGCTTCCGGGATCATCCGGACTGCGGCAGAATATCTCGGGCTCGGCCTTGCAATCCTTATCGACATACTGAATCCTGAATGCATTGTCATCGGCAGTATATATGCCAGGAATGAAATGCTTTTCAAACCGATTGTTGAAGAAGTGCTTAAGAAGGAAGCAATTCCACTTTCGCTTGGAGTGTGCAATATAAGACCAGCACTGCTCGGAGATGAGATCGGTGATTATGCTGCCCTTTGCGTTGCCATTTATGGAGATAAATTCTGATTAATATGAAAGATATATCTGTTCCTGTCGAATTGCTCAGGAGATACCCTGAACTATCTGTGGTTGAAACTGAAGCTGCAAGGGCGGCCAAATGCATCATAAATAGTTTCGAATCCGGAGGCAAGCTCCTGGTATGCGGAAACGGGGGAAGCAGCTCCGATTCAGGTCATATAGCCGGTGAGCTGATGAAAGGCTTTGAGCACAAAAGGCCTCTTAACGACTTGTTTAAGAAGCAGCTTAAAGCAAAAGGAGGCGAAAGAGGTGAATACATCGCCGGGAAGCTACAGCATGGTTTTCCTGTGATATCCCTGAGTGCACATACTGCACTCATTACGGCAGTAGCCAATGATATCGATCCTTCACTGATCTTTGCCCAGCAGGTTGCAGCATATGGAAGGAAGGGAGATGTTCTTCTGGCAATCAGCACCTCGGGGAACTCGAAGAATGTAGTCGATGCAATAATAACAGCTCTTGCCTGCGAAATGACAGTGATCGGAATGACGGGCGAAACCGGTGGGTCAATGAGGTCCTTATGCGATATTCTTCTGAATGTGCCTGGAACCCGGACTTCTGCCATACAGGAGCTGCACTTCCCTCTTTACCATGCTTTGTGCCTGATGATTGAAAATCACTTTTTCAAATAAACCTGCCAGGATGAAGAACCGTAAAATCTCCAGGAAAGCCGGAAAAATGTCACGGCGCAAATTCATTAACATCACAGCAGCAGGTTCGGCAGCATTGGCAGCTGGTCCCTTAAACGGCCTTCTTCTGCAAGCACCTTTTGCCTGGCCCGAAAATGCTCCGCAATTCAGGTTTCACATGATCGGTCATGCCCATATAGATCCTGTCTGGCTCTGGCCATGGACGGAAGGGCTTTCTGTTGTTCACAGCACCTTCAGGTCAAATCTCGACAGGCTGAAAGAAACACCCGATGCATGTTTTGTCAGCAGCTCAGCTCAGTTCTACCAGTGGGTGGCTGACAACGATCCTGCAATGCTGGCCGAGATCAGGAAACGTGTCGAAGAAGGAAAATGGAACGTTGTCGGAGGCTGGTGGGTCGAACCTGATGTCAATATCCCTTCAGGTGAAGCTATGGTGCGGCAGGGGCTCTATGGACAGCTTACTCTTCAACGGCTTCTTGGAAAAAGGGCGACGGTTGCATTCAATCCCGATTCATTCGGGCATACTGGCACCCTGCCTCAGATAATCAAGCTTCAGGGCATGAGGAATTATGTATTCATGCGTCCGGCTTACAATGAGAAAAACATTCCAGCCGATCTTTTCTGGTGGGAAAGTCCCGATGGTTCCCGCGTTCTGACATACAGGATTCAAATAAGCTACAACGACAATGCCTCCGTAAGGACAAGGCTGGAAAAGATCCTTGAACAGGCAGGAAACCAGCCTATGAAGACTTTCATGGCATTTTACGGTGCAGGCGATCATGGCGGAGGAGCAACAATCGAGAACCTCCGTTCAATCCAGGAAATAAAATCCGAGAAAGGTGCACCATTATTGTCTTTCAGCACTCCAGAAAAATATTTTGAAGAAATAAGGAACGACAGGAACCTCAGCCTTCCTGTTGTGAAGGACGATCTGCAGCACCACGCTCCGGGTTGTTACACTGCTGAATCGGCAATAAAAAAAGGCAACAGGAGGTCTGAAGCTGCACTCGTGGTAGCTGAAAAGATTGCAGCTATCGGTACAAAAGGCTGGGGATGCAATTACCCGGCAGACGAACTTTCGGCAGCATGGAAAAAGGTTCTTCTTCTGCAATTCCACGACAGCCTTGCAGGTTCTTCTCTCTTTGAACATTCAGAAACAGCAAAAGAAGGATATGGTTATGCCCTGCAGATAGCCAATCAGACTGCTTTTACAGCCCTGCAAAAGCTTGAATGGCAAATTGCAGCTGAGGATCCT
>JBLNAO010000191.1:0-11462 GCA_050259395.1 Chloroflexota bacterium | reverse complement strand
AAATATATCAACTGTCCAAGATAATGCTCGTTCAATGCCGGGACATTGATGACTATTATCGGAACACCACCATCATTATGAGCGAGGATTGTCCCCATTTCAGCATTATGGTTGACCTCCGACAATCTTTTTCCTGCAAGATAATTGAGCTGATCGGAATCTTCCTTTTCCTTCGGTATCGACAATTTCCTTGAAGGTGATTTCACAGATATTATCGTTTCGAAAAGTATCCTCTGTCCTTCCTGGATGTACTGTCCCATGGAATGAAGATCGGTAGTCAGATCGACCGATGCAGGGAAAATACCCTTGCCGTCTTTTCCTTCGCTTTCACCGTAAAGCTGCTTCCACCATTCCGAAAAGAAATGAAGCCTGGCAGTGAAACCAACCATGATCTCGACCGGTTTGCCGCTGTTCAGGAGCATGTTTCTTGCGGCGGCATAAAGGAGGGAAGGGTTGGCAGCTGCATCCTTGTTCTTTCTTGCCATTCCCTCCATTGCTTTTGCTCCTTTCACAAGTTCCCTGATGTCTATCCCTGCGATAGCTATCGGGAGAAGTCCGACAGGAGTCAGCACGGAATATCTCCCGCCGACATTGTCGGGAATGACGAAAGTGTCGTACCCGTTTGTTTCAGCCATTATCCTGAGGGCGCCTTTTTTCTCGTCAGTTACGGCAATTATTCGTTCTGCGGCTTGCGGTTTTCCCAACTTTTTTTCGAGATGATCCTTGAGGATCCTGAATGCAATTGCAGGTTCAGTGGTTGTACCTGATTTTGAGATCACTACTATCGAGTAATTCCTGTTTTCGAGAATGTCGATCAGGTCGGCAAGGTAATCCTCATCGATATTCTGACCGGCAAAGATGATGTCGTGGTGTTTTGTTTTGCTGATATTTTGAAATGAATGCGAGAGCGCTTCAATAACTGCCCGTGCGCCCAGGTATGAACCCCCGATACCGATCACAACTGTGGTATCAGAAACCGAGCGAAGGTGTTTAGCCACCTTCTGTATCCTGTCGATCTGTGACATTACGTCATCAGGAAGTGTAAGCCAGCCAAGGAAGTCGCTCCCGGGCCCGGTGCCCTCATTGAGTGTGTCTATATGTCTCGCCGATAATTTTGCATAAGCCATTATTTCCTCAAGCGATACAAAGCTTGTGCAGTTCTTCAGACTGATACTTAAATTTTCCATTTTCCCTCTTTTTGTGAATTTTGTATCAAAGTTAGGAAAAAAAAAGCCGACGGGATACCGCCGGCTGATAATATAGGGAATGATGACAGGTCAATCTCTCCTGTGAATGCCTCCTGCACTTGAAGAATGCGCATCGACATATTTTGGTTCACCCATATAATTTATATCTCCTGCACTTGAGGCCCTGGCATTAAGCTTTTCAGTTACATTGACGTCGGCATCACCTGCACTCGATACTGAAATGTCTGCTTCTCTCACTTTCAGCTTGTAAGCGTTCAGGTCGCCGGCGCTGCTGAGATTTGCATCGAGGATATCGGCTTCACCGCTGATTGTGATATCACCGGAGCTGCTTATGTCAATATTAATTTCTTTCGCCGTTACTTCGAGGGAAATGTTACCGGCGCTGCTTGCAGACAGCTCAAGATTTTCTGCTTTAATGGGTGTATCACCGACCACGTCACCTGCGCTGGACGTACTGACTGAATTGATTTCCTTCATTGTCACATTCACTCTTTTTCTTTCCGCATCGCGGATGCTGATGTTGTCGACATAGACATTCAGTACCCCGTTCTTTACTTCGGTCAGGATGTATTCATGAAGATTCTCGTCGGCTTCGACTTCCACTGAAATACTATTGCCCTGCTTCAGGTAGACGTCAATCCCGGAGCTGACTCTTATGCCTGAGAATGAGCCGGTTTTCCTTTCTTTTGTAACCACATTGTGATTTCCCCTCACTGATTCCCAGAACTGTGCGCTGGAAATTGCAGATATCGAAAGGAACATGAGGATTGCTAGAATGACTTTCAGGTTTTTCATTATTTCAGGTTTATGATTTATCCAAAGACGTATCAAAAATATTATTGTTGCACAAGACCCGGGAATATTTTTCGGTGGAAGGAGGGATAGAACCGGTGAAGGGTATATCAATCCCGATGAATCTCAGAAATACTTTGTGGTTAAATACCTCTCCCTCTGAATCTCCCTCCCCCGTGGTGAGAGGGAGACAATTGAGTATAGAATCATTTCCAAATAATCTATAATAGTGATTGAAAGGACTGGTATTCAGGGATATGCAGGAATATTCCCCTTCCCACCCCGGGGGAAGGGGCCAGGGGAAGAGGTCCCGTTGTGAGAGGGAGACAATTGAGGATAGAATCATTTCCGGATAATCTATAATAGTGATTCGAAAGGACTGGTATTCAGGGATATGCAGGAATATTCCCCTTCCCACTCCGGGGGAAGGGGTCAGGGGAAGAGGTCTTCAGGATAGAGAACATGGCTTTTAATGCCACTTAAAGATTTTCAGCCCTGCGGAAAAGAGCACGGCACCTATTGTTAATAAAATAACAACAGGAAAGGCCACGTCGAATATTCCCGAACCTTCATTTATAATGCTGCGAAAGTTATCGGTCATCATTGTAAGCGGGAGGGCTTTTATGAACCCGTGGCTCCAGTTCGGGAAGTTCTGGTAACTGAAAAATATTCCCGATAAAACGGTCATGGGCATAACCACGGCGTTTATCAGCCCGTTACCGACTTCAGTGCTCGAAGTGTGTGATGAAACGAAAACGGCAAGTCCTGCAAATGCTATGTTCCCCGCCAGGTAGACCAGCACGAGTGAAGCCAGGTCTCCCTGGATCCTCATCTTAAAAACAATTATCGCAAAGACAAGCAATGCAAGCGATTCAATGACGTTCATCACGATCCTTACAGTTATCAGCGCAATCAGAAAATGAGATTTCCTCATTGGTGTGGCAACAAGCCTTCTCAACAGCTTCTTCGATCTTTTTTCAATCAGGCTGTAGCTGATGCCCCACATGCACGACATCATCACACCCATTGTTATTAATCCGGGCACAAGAAAATCTATGTACCTGGTGCCCGTAGTTGTCAGGGGCCTGATAACCGCACCCGGGATCGAAGTGTGAACTTCCCCGTAACCGATAACGCTGCTGAGCCTGAGATATGTAAGCTCGGCATCTGAATTCATCGGATCGAAATGATATTCCACCGAATCTGCTGATGCTGAAATGAGGACGTTCATTGTCCCTCTTTTAAGCAGCTTCAGGGCATCATTCCATTTCATCTCATAGAACAGGAAAACCGAATTGCCAAGCTTATCGTCAGTTATCATATACCTGTAATGCCAGCTCTCCTGATCGGTTGAGTTGCTCTTCTCGCACCTTTCATTCAAAAATGAAGCGATATCATGATTATCCTTAACGCGTGAATCGGTTATCACAGCAACTTTCCTGATAACATCTCCTTTTTTCGTGAAGGCAAGACCAAGGCCCAGGGACATGAGGATGGGGAACACGATGCCCCAGAAAAGCACTCCAGGTTCGCGGATTATCTCCCTGACCTGCGACAGGAAAAGCTGCCAGAGCTGCTTCATTTTGACAATTCTATTCATCTATCTTTCTTCCTGTCAGTGTTACGAAAAGATCATCAAGGGTTCTGCGGCGGCATTCCATGTGCTTCAGGGAGATGTTTTGCGATTTCATGTGAGCCATGAATGCAGGCAAGCCGGTATCAAAATTTTTCAGTGTGACATATCCCTTCTCCTTCGACTCGCCCGGGTTGATCGTGAAAGTTTCCCCTCCTGAGCTGAACGAAGATAAATTCACTGCCGCATCTGCTGTAAACTCGACAACTTTTTCGGTCGTTTCATCCTCGAGAAGCTGATGCAGCGTTCCTTCCCTAAGTATCAGGCCCTTGTCGATGATGACGATATAGTCGCAAAGGTTTTCTGCTTCCTCCATGTAATGTGTGGTGAGGATCATAGATGTCTGCGATTTCTTCTTCAGATCGCTCAGGATGTCCCATATCTCCCTCCTGGCATTGGGATCCAGCCCTGTTGTGGGTTCATCGAGGAGAAGTATTGCAGGGTTGTTTATCAGGGAGATCCCGATTGCAAGGCGCTGACGCTGTCCGCCGGAAAGGTTAACGACATAAGCTCTTCTTTTTTCCTCGAGGCCTACTATGTTTATTATCTCGTTGACCTTGTCCATACCGAGGTTGAAAAATGAAGCGAAAAGCATCAGGGTCTCTGATACTCTGAGCTTGTCAATGAATCTTGTTTCCTGGAGTGACAATCCTATTATCCTGTGAAGCTCATCTTCGTTACCTTTCCAGTGCCTGCCCATGATTGTGATCTCACCGCTGTCGGGCTTCTGGATTCCTTCGATCATCTCAACAAGGGTTGTTTTGCCGGCGCCATTCGGCCCCAGCAGTGCAACGAACTGTCCTTTAGGGATTTTCAGGCTTAATCCTTTCACGGCCTGGATGGTCTTGAAGGATTTCCAGACATTCTTTACTTCAATAACAAAGTTGTCAGACATTCACGGATTGTTTTACAAATAACAGCCCCTTTCATTACTTTGTTCCGAAGAGCCTGTCGCCGGCATCACCAAGACCCGGAACGATGTATCCTGATTCATTGAGCTTTTCATCGAGTGCGGCAAGATAAACCTGGACATCGGGATGGTCCTTTTCGATGCGTGCCACACCTTCGGGAGCCCCCACAACACACACCAGCTTGATCATTCTGGCGCCGTTCTTTTTCACTATGGCAATTGCATCCGAGGAGCTTCCGCCTGTGGCGAGCATGGGATCGAGGACCATCACAACAGCGTTGGGAAGATTTTCCGGGAACTTTGCATAATAAGTCATCGGCAACAGTGTTTCATGATCGCGGTACATCCCTATGTGGCCGATGCGGGCTGATGAAATTAAATTTGAGATTCCGTCGACCATGCCTAATCCTGCCCGCAGCACAGGAACCAGCACTACATCTTTGGCTACTGCCTCGGTTTCGCACTTTCCCATAGGTGTCTCTACAGTAATCTTTTTTACCGGGAGATCTCGGGTGATCTCGTAAGCAAGCAATCCGGAGATTTCTTTTAAAGTGTGCCGGAATTCTTTTGTTGCTGTATCCTTGTTCCGGAGAATGGCAAGCTTATGTGTCAGCAGCGGATGTTTCAGAAGATGAAGCATATTCGGATTTATAAAAGATATGTCCAGCCAAAGATAATCGATTATCTTCAGCAGGAGTCAATTATTTCATTACCTTAGTCATCCCTTAATCTGAAAAACATTTTTATCCCATGAACGAAAACAGCGCTTCAGGCCCGGGTCTAAGGCGGGTTCTCCGTCTTCCTGCCCTTGTTTTGTACGGTATCATCCTTATTCAGCCTACGGCTCCGATGCCTCTTTACGGAGCAGCGGCAACACTTGGTAAAGGCCACGTGGTGACAGCTGTACTGATAGGGATGTTTGCCATGCTTTTCACTGCAATAAGTTACGGCAGGATGGCAAATGCCTATCCCAATGCAGGTTCGGCATACACCTATGTTACACGGGCCATACATCCTTCACTCGGGTATTTTATCGGGTGGGGTATGATATTCGACTACGTCATGAACCCGATCATATGCGTTATCTGGGCAAGCAAAGCTTCAATGAATTTCATTCCTGAAATTCCATTTGCTGCTTACGCTGTTTTCTATGCTGTTCTTTTCACCGTTATGAACCTCAGGGGAATAGAGTCCAGTGCACGCACAAATACTGTAATAGCGACAGGGCTTGGGATAGTTATCGTGCTTTTCCTTGGTTCTGCCATCAGGTATCTTCTTCAGCAGCCTGCTCTCGGTTCCGGTGAATGGTCCCGCCCGTTCTATGATCCTGAGACTTTTTCATTCGATGCAGTCTCTGCCGGTGCATCACTTGCAGTTCTGACATATATAGGTTTCGATGGGATTTCGACATTATCGGAGGAGGTTCACAATCCCAGGAAAAACATCCTCAGGGCATCCGTGCTTGTTTGTCTGATTACCGGTGTTCTGGCATCAGTGCAGGTTTATTTTGCACAGATGGTATGGCCCGGAACCGAGTTCCCTGACCAGGACACTGCATTCGTTTATATTGCAGGAAGAGCCGGAGGACAATGGCTTTTTTATGTGATCAACATTGCACTTCTGATTGCGACCATAGGCTCCGGTTCAGGAGCGCACCTTGGAGCAGGCAGGCTTCTTTACGGCATGGGACGCGATAATGCAATTCCTTCCCGTTTCTTCGCTCACATCGATCCGAAAACAAGGATTCCGAATTACAATATCATGCTTATCGGTGTTCTTGTGCTTGCCGGAGCATTCCTTCTTACCTATTCCACCGGGGCACAGCTGCTCAACTTCGGAGCGTTGATTGCTTTCATGGGAGTGAATGCCTCTTCATTCGTCTATTATTTCCTGAAAGGTGAAAGAAAGAAATTCACTCATTTCATCGTACCTTTCCTCGGATTCGTGGTATGTTTCTTCCTTTGGATGAGCCTTGGAATATGGGCTAAGATAGCAGGCTTGTGCTGGCTTTCACTGGGAGTACTTTACGGAGCATACAGGACGTCCTGGTTCAGGAAACCATTGCAGTTTGCAAGGATCGAGACAGACGATGAGAATGTGAGATAGAAAATTCAGTCAGGGTTCCTGTCATTGTAATAAATGACGATCTCTGATGATTTTTTCTTGTAATCGATCTCTTCGACCTTCACCTTTACAATTTTCATCCCTGTAAGGATTGAAAGATCGTTCAGCAGTTCCTCATTCTTATCCGGTCTCAGCAGATCTATGTTTTCATAGATTATGTTGTGTGAATTGAGTTTGTTCCTTACGATGAATTTCTCGAGAATGAGGGCCATAAGGATAATTATGATATTGATTATCAACCGGCCGAGAAGGGGAAAAGCAACAAGATGAAGAGCATTAATGACAGCTATTCCTATTACCGCAAAAACATATGCCATGTCCTTCATTGTAATGGATCGCGTTCTGAGCCTGAGTATGGTGAAAATGGCAACCAGGCCGACGGCCAGCTCCATCTGCATCTGAATATAATTGAGGAGGCATCCTATGAAGAAAACAATAACGCCAATCAGAAAAAAGGCGAAAAGAAAGGATTCTTTTTTTGTGAATCTGAAATAGACAAGCCTGATCAGGATGTACTGAAAGATAATGTTTATCACAAACATGATCATCATCTCCTTGAAATAGGGATTGGTCAGGTCGAACATTTTATCAAACATATAAGGTGTCTTTTGGGTTAGAATTGGTCATCAGAAGTCTTTACAACTGTTCCTAAGATATGAAATAATATTATTATGGTTGCCTTTCAGCTGTGAGAAGAATGTTTCGAGGAATCCGGTGACATCATCCTTGTCGCGCTGTTTCAGGTACTGGAAATTATTGATTATGCTGTAAAACTCATCCTTTTTCGATTCCAGGAGATGCAGCTGCCTGTCGAACACTTCAACCGGCCTGCAAATACCAAGGAACATCCGGTCGCGTACTGATCTTAAGCCTGTACTTTCAACAGGAATCGCGTAAGAAGCATTTACGATTCCGGACCAATCGAAATCATACGGGATTGCAATGCCAAGCTGGTTCATCGACACGGGAGGTTTGAATACTTTTACATTATGCTGGCCGGGAATGGACCAGTCGTAGTTTCCTGCCATATAGTTGAAAAGAGCGAGCCGGTCCATTACAAAAGGAGAAATATGCTTTTGCGTCAGCTTAACTGATTCCACCTCGATTATATTCGTTCTTTTTGCCAGCATACTTACCGGCTCGAGGAAGAATCCCCACTGAACAAGTGGTTTTCTATCTTTGCCCGTATCTATGTAAGTGATCTTCAGGAGCCTCACCCTGAAGCTTGTATCTGTTACAGCGTTAAACAATTTGTAGACCAGGTATTCTTTCAGAAGATAATTTTCGTCGTTTGTACCGAAACTGCACTGTGTCACCAGTTTCATCTTGCCAATGCTGTCGAGATCCGAATATCCGAATTTTGCCTTTTTGAGATTGAGCTCAATAGGGGCCATCTGGCATGTCTTCCTGCGGAATTCACCCCTGGTCCGGAGCTTTATTTGCCTCGAAATTGAATCGGGCCCTCCGGGGTTCAGGATAATGGCAGCCTTAAGGTATTCTTCATCAGGTTTTTTCCGGAGATAGGTAGTGACGTCGAAACGGAGGGTGACTTCGAGAAGCTCATCGTTCTCAAACAGGCCGTAGCTTCTTCCTGCTGACTCCGTATTTTTTTTCTTGTCAGATTCCTGGGCAATGACTGATATGCCGGAAAGCAGTGTAAAACAGAGGAGAAAGAAAATCAATCTGTTCATGGCTGATTTTCTTATATTTATATAAGCAAAGGTACGCATTTCCCGGGTTAAAAGTCAATTAAACTGAACGGAATAATGACATATTAATCCGGAAAATGCTGCATTTTAAAATTATTTTTTTAACCAGCCACCCCGGCCAGGTAGAGATATTAACCCAGCCATTTCTGAACTGCTTCAGGGCTTAAACCCTGCAGTCCCAGCTTGTTCTTCTTGTTGAAACCATTAAGGTCGTTTGCCAGCTTCCCTGCTTTTTCCACTTCTTTCAGCTTTGCCACAGTGATGAACCCAAGCTTCCTGAGAGGTTCGATCCATTCAGTCGGAACGCCAATTGCAATATATTCTTCGTCGGAGCTTTCGGCTTTTGGCCTGAGGATTTCAGGTTTCATTTGCGGGAAGAAAAGAACATCCTGTATTGAAGGCTGGTTTGTAAGGAGCATAGTCAGCCTGTCGATTCCCATCCCCATACCCGAGGTCGGAGGCATGCCGTATTCAAGCGCCCTTACGAAATCGAGGTCTATAAACATTGCTTCATCATCGCCTTTTTCCGATAGCCTGAGCTGATCCTGGAACCTCTGAAGCTGATCTATCGGGTCGTTGAGCTCTGAATAGGCGTTTGCTATCTCCTTTGAATTGATGAACAGCTCGAACCTTTCCGTAACACCTGGTTTGCTGCGATGCTTCTTTGTAAGAGGCGAAGTTTCTGTCGGGTAATCGATTATGAAGGTTGGCTGGGTGAGGCTATGCTCGCATTTTTCGCCGAAAATTGCATCGATTAGCTTCCCTTTACCCATAGTTTTATCTTGAGGCACGCCGAGGCTGTCACATACTTTCCTGAGCTCATCTTCTTCCATGCCGGCAATGTCGATGCCGGTGTTCTCCCTGATCGAATCGAGCATGGAGATCCTTTTGAAAGGAGGCTCGAGGCTGATCACCTTGTCACCATAAACAATCTCTGTTTTGCCATGAAGGTCAAGCGCAAGCTTTTTGATGATCTCCTCTGTGAAAGTCATCATCCAGTTGTAATCTTTGTATGAAATATAGATTTCCATTACGGTGAACTCCGGATTATGAGTCCTGTCCATGCCTTCGTTTCGGAAATCCTTGGCAAATTCATAAACCCCTTCGTAACCTCCCACGATAAGTCGCTTGAGGTAAAGCTCGTTTGCTATCCTTAGATAAAGCGGAATATCGAGTGCATTATGATGGGTGATGAATGGCCGGGCCGTAGCACCCCCGGGAATCGGTTGCAATATGGGAGTTTCAACTTCGAGATAGCCTTTTGAATTGAACAGCTCCCTCATCGAATGGATAATCTGAGTTCTTTTCCTGAACACATCCCTCACCTGGGGATTAATGATCAGGTCGACGTATCTCTGGCGGTAGCGTAACTCGGGATCAGTAACTGCATCGAAAAGAATCCCGTCCTTTTCCTTGACAACGGGAAGAGGGCGGACTGACTTGCTTAATATTGTGAATTCTTTAACATGAACAGTCGTTTCACCCATCTGGGTAATGAA
Source organism: Chloroflexota bacterium (assembly GCA_050259395.1). GTDB lineage: Bacteria > Bacteroidota > Bacteroidia > Bacteroidales > VadinHA17 > LD21. The sequence continues at coordinate 1,587 of JBLNAO010000191.1, read as the reverse complement.
TACATGCCCTTTCACACCTACGAAATCGCCGATATCGAGCAGATGCTTGAATACATTATTATATAATGTCTTATCCTCGCCGGGGCAAATGTCATCGCGTCGAATATATATCTGGATGCGGCCTGTTGAATCCATGAGCTCGGCAAATGATGCGTTACCCATGATCCGGCGGCTCATTATCCTGCCTGCCAGACTCACATCGCCGTAATTGCTCTTTTCAGGTGAGTAATTTTCAAGAATATCTTTTGAAAAGGCATTTGTCTTGTATTCTGCAGCGGGATAAGGGTCTATACCGAGTTCCCGGAGTTTATTCAGTGATTCCCTGCGGATCTTTTCCTGTTCGCTTAAGTTAATGTCACTCATGTATTTTGAAAAATTTGTGCAAAGATAGAAAAATTTGGGTCTTCTGGTCTCGGGGTCTTTGAGTCTGCTAGTCTTCGGGTCGTGCAGGTCGTGGAAACCGTGCAGGTCTACGTTGGACATCAGGATCTCAGAGCTGCGGTTTCTTTCCTGAACAGCTCCTGCAGCTTGCGGGTGATAGGGCCGGGTTCACCATTGCCTATCCTGATTCCACCTAGTTCGGTGACAGGCGTGACCTCCGAGGAGGTGTTTGTGATGAATGCCTCCCGGATGTTTTTAAGATCTTTCTCATGAACAGGTGCTTCACTTACTTTTATGCCAGTATTAAGAGCCATTCTTACAACGTTGTTCCGCGATATTCCCGAAAGAATAAAATTCGATTCAGGATGGGTAAGCAGTGCGCCATCCTTAACGAAGAATATGTTTGAATGGGCACCTTCGGTAATGAAACCGTCACGAACGAAAATACATTCTTTGAACCCGCCGGTGTATGCCTCATTGAAGCTCATTGTGTTTGGCAGAAGTGCGATCGATTTGATATCGCATCTTGTCCAGCGGATATCGGGCTTAAGCATTGCCTTGATGCCGTTCCTGAAGCCGCCTTCATCGGGTGTGAAAAGGAATGCAAAGGCATATGCGGTTGGCTGTACCTCAGGCACCGGAAAATAGTGTGTGCGTTTTGCAGCACCCCTGGTAACCTGGAGGTATACAATCGATGGTTCTGATACAAGATTATTAACCTTGATCAGCCTTTCAGCGATTAAAGGAAAGGTATCTGCAACTGTCCAGTTTATGTTCAGTTCACCGAGACTTCGTTTCAGGCGTTTTACATGTCCGTCGATGTCGAAGAATGCGTTGCCGTACCATCTCACTACTTCGTAAATGCCGTCTGCAAAAAGAAACCCCCGGTCGTCGGGACTTATCTTCACTTCTTCTTTGGATATGAAGCTGCCGTTGAAATAAACTGTTTCCATGGTTAAGAACTATCACAAAGAACCACAGAGGGCTACAGAGGACCACAGAGTTTGAAATTGATGACTCTGTGTAGCTCTGTGTCTTCTCTGTGTAACTCTGTGTAACATTTGTTTTGTTGATGTTGAAAGATAGGATAAGAGTTTCTCACTCAGGTTCGATAATCTCAATCTTATAATCAATTTTCTTCCTTGCCTCTTCCGGTGTTGAGGAATTTCCCACGGCAGCCTGCGCGAATAACGAGGCTCCGAGAAC
>JBLNAO010000190.1:0-18706 GCA_050259395.1 Chloroflexota bacterium | reverse complement strand
GTTTGGTGATGCCATCCTCTGTTACAAGCTTCGGAAGCATCAGAACAGATGCTTCAAAAAAGCTGATAGGAACCTTCGGCTGGCAGTATGAGGCACGGGGAAACAGGTCGGCTTCAACTTACCAGATCCAGCCGGGCATATCTCTGCGTCCGTTCAGTGCACTTAAAGTAGGCGTTACAGCAGATTACTCTCAAAACAGAGATGAATTGCAATACGTGGCTGCAGTCGATTATCTCGCCGACAGGAAGTACATACTCGGAACAATCGATCAGAAAACACTTGGCCTTACTTTCAGGGTCGATGTGAATATTTCACCTGAGTTCTCAATACAGTATTACGGCAGTCCGTTCGTGTCGAAAGGCAGTTATTCGGTATTCAGGTACATAACCGATCCTGTTGCAAACTCATATTCAGGACGTTATCTGAACTACGAACATTTCAGTAAAACAGGCACTTTGCTGCTCCTCGATCAGGATGATGACTACAAGCCTGACATCACAATCGGCAATCCTGATTTCAACTTTTACCAGTTCAGGTCGAACCTGGTTGCAAAATGGGAATACCGGCTCGGATCGTTCATTTATTTTGTATGGTCCACTGACAGGACGGGCAGCCTCGGATCTGCTGATGGTTCGTTGGGTAGCTCGTTAAGCCATCTCGGCAGTACATTCCCGAACAATATATTCTTAATAAAGTTGAATTACTGGTTCAGCCTGTAAAATGAGTGTTACATTCAGAAAAATAGAGAAGAGGGACAATGCTGAAATTGCCTCCCTTATACGGAAAGTCTTCAGGGAGTTCGGAATCGATCGCCCGGGAACCGTGTATACTGATCCGACAACTGATGATTTGTTCACGTTGTTCCAGGCTCCGGGTTCGGTTTACTGGATTGCAGAAGAGGACGGCACGATAGCCGGAGGCTGCGGGATTTATCCGACGCCAAACCTCCCTGATGGCTGTTGCGAGCTGGTGAAGCTCTACCTCGATGCTTCCCTGAGAGGCAAAGGCATCGGGCGGGAGCTGATGGAAAAAGCATTCGGGTCGGCCGCAAAATACGGGTACAAACAAATATATCTCGAGTCAATGCCCGAGCTAAGCAAGGCAATCAGCCTTTATGGAAAGGCAGGGTTCCGGTTCATCCCTGCGCCGCTGGGCAACTCCGGGCATTTCGGGTGCAATATCTGGATGATTAAGGATTTGTGAAATAAAAAAAATAGTTACACAGAGTTACACGGAGGTGCACAGAGTTGCACAGAGTCAGGCTTTAACAATCCTCTGTGGCCCTCAGTGGTCCTCAGTGATCCTCTGTTGTAAGTTCTTCAGTTAAAGCATTGTTAATTAACATTTTTAATTATCAATTATTTCAGGATTGAACTATATTTGATATCATAAATCCGGGCTGATATGAAAACGATCATCTTTTTTGTATTCCCGCTCCTGTTGATCCCTGCTGTTGCGGAGTCTCAGCAAAATCCCGATTACAAAATCAATGAAAAGGAACTCAGGGAACTGTTCGAAAAATATAACAGGCAGGATACCGGGTTTAGGCCGGTCCCTGAGATGAAGATTCCCTTGGACCCTGAACTTTCTGACAGGCAATTCGCATTAAAAACGCCGGATGAGGATTCAATCCTCACACAACAGTACCCTGGGGCTTCGAGATATTATGCCAGGAGCAGGATCTACGGCGATCCCTTTCATGAAAAATCATTCGTAATGAAACCCGATACGTCGGTTAAGTACTACCTTATCATTAAAGACCCGCTCAGGAATACTGTCACAAAATGAACCGGTACCCGGCTTCCTGAATTTTTTCTAACTTGTTGCCAAATCCTGCCAAATGAAAAAACACCTGTTAATTCTCATTTGCATTTGTGCAATCATTCTTTCCTGTGCCCGGCCGGAAGGCCCTTCCATGAAGTATAAGATATCCATGGATAATCCTTCGGCTCAGATTTTCCATGTGGAGCTTTCCTGTTCAGGCTTCGAAGAAGATACCCTCATCCTGAGCATGCCTGCGTGGATGCCCGGATATTACCAGATAATGAACTATGCTGAAAAGGTTGAAAATGTATCTGTAATCAGCAAAGGAAAAAATGCTCTTCCTGTTACAAAAAAAGATATCGATTCCTGGCAGGTTGTTTCTTCCGGAAAGCCATTCATTTTCAGCTATGATGTCAAAGCCGACAGGCGGTTTGTCGCCAACAGCTTTCTCGATACCACACATGCTTATATCGTTCCTGCTGCTGCATTCATGTTTGCGGAAGGAATGATGGATACCCCTGTGTCGGTTACGGTTGATGCGGGTGAAAAATGGGAAAATATTACAACAGGACTGAATAAGGTTCCCGGCAAAACAAATGAATTCACAGCGCCGGATTTTGACATTTTGTATGACTGCCCTATCCTTATCGGGAACCTGCAGGAGCTTCCTTCTTTTGAAGTAAAGGGAATCCTGCACAGGTTCATAGGATACAACATGGGCGATTTTGACGGGCAGGCATTGATGTCAGCTCTTAAAAAGATCGTTGAGGCATCCGTTGAGATTTTCGGTGAAGTGCCCTATTCCGATTATACCTTCATCGGGATAGGCCTTGGTGCTGGTGGAATCGAGCATCTCAACAATTCAACAGTCAGTTTCAACGGGAACAGGATGAAGGACGCGCAGGGTATGACAGGCGTGTTGAAATTCCTTGCACATGAATATTTCCACAATTTCAACGTAAAACGCATCAGGCCTTTCGAACTCGGCCCGTTCGATTACAGCAGCGAAAACCGTACAAACCTGCTATGGGTGAGCGAAGGGCTGACCGTGTATTATGAATACCTGGTAATGAAAAGAGCCGGCCTGCTGACCGATGAAGAGTTTTATGCAAGTCTTGCAGGCAACATCAGCGCATATGAGAATGATCCTGGAAAGCTTTACCAGTCTCTCACCCAGGCCAGCTTCAATACATGGAGCGACGGACCTTTCGGCAGTCGCGATCCCGAAAACGACAGATCGATCTCACCCTATGACAAGGGTGCGGTGGCAGGGCTTATCCTCGACCTGTCGATACGTCACTCAACCGGGAATTCGGGATCGATCGATGATGTAATGAGGTTGCTGTACAGGAAATATTACCGTGAACTCGAAAGGGGCTTTACAGATGCTGAATTCCGGCAGGCATGTGAGGATGTGGCAGGATGTTCGCTGGCAAATGAATTCGAATATGTTCAGACGACAAAAGAAATCGACTATGGGTTGTATCTTTCATATGCCGGTCTTGAAATGGATGTTCAGGCCGGAAATGACGGGAGAAAAAACTTCACTATTAAGGAAAAAGAAGCCGGTGATCAGAACAGGAGCAACAGCATAGAAAAATGGTAACAGGAAAAGGAATGCAATGAAAAAACTGATAGTACTCATAATCCTGCTGACCCCGGTAATTCTGACCGCTCAGAAACAAACAACTGCCGGTAAAAGCACCCTTGTGATCGGAAACGGTAACATAAAAAGGACGATCATTACTGAAGGTAACAGCTTTGGAAGCAACGGCCTTTTCATCGGGGGAAGCCAGGAAAATTTTCTTACCAGCAGCAGGGAATTTTCGTTCACCCTGAATGGCAGTCAGGTTGACGGGAGAACAGGCTGGAAGCTGGCAGGCAGTGAAGATATTTCTGACTCCATGCAGGGAACCGGGATAAAAGTGACCCTGCAATCGACAGAAAGCCGTCTAAAGCTTGAACTTAACTATCTTTTTTATCCTGACCTCCCTGTTATAAGGAAATGGATCGTCTTTCATAATACCGGAAAAGAGGACATGAGGATTGAAGATCTGAATGTCGAAGACCTGGAGACCAGGATAGGATATATTCATTCCGTGGTTCTTCATAATTATGCCCGGATGAAGAACATCGGTGTTTTTGAAGGGACATGGGACGATCCTGTCGTTGTTCTTCACGATACCGACAGGCGTAGGGGCATTGCAATCGGTAACGAATCTCCAGGAGTGCTGAAGCGGACCGCTTACCATACGCGGGGTAACAATATTGAAGCCGGTCTGACACATTCTGACCAGGGCATTGCATTCCGCAAATGGCTGCGACCCGGGGAAACGTGGTCAAGCCCGAAAACGTTTCTTTGCCTTTATACCGGTACAGACAATGGGGAAGATGTTCTGAACGGGGACGTGAACCGGTTCGTTGTGAGGCATATGGATACAAGGATCATCTATTCCGGGAACAAACCGGTGTTCGTTTATAATACCTGGAATCCTTTCCGGACATTTGTAAGCGATTCGCTCGTGCGTGATGTTGCAAAAGCCGCAGCAGAATGCGGAATACAGGAATTCATAATCGACGACGGCTGGCAGATCAACGATAAAGGCATGACTTCTGAAAAGGCATGGGGCAACAATTACGGCGACTGGAATGTCGATCAGAAAAAGTTTCCGGGCGGCCTGAAACCTACGTTCGATTATATTAAATCGCTGGGCATGAAGCCAGGGCTCTGGATAAGCATCGGATCTGCAACACCTGATGCAGGCGTTTACAAGTCGCATCCGGAATGGTTTGTAAAGGATGTTGACGGTAAGCCGGGCAACCTTCACGAAAGAGGGAATCCCAATTTCATCACAAGCTGCCTTGGCACGGACTGGACCGAATACATTAAAAAAGAAATACTTACACTTGTCAAGGAGTACGGGCTGGGTTACGCCAAGCTTGATTTTTCTGTTATCACAAGCGCATATGTTAACGATGACAGCGTAAGCGGCTGCTATGCCACGGATCATCCTTACCATAAGGATCACCGCGAGTCGTTCATTGTAATTTACGAGAGACTGCTGAAGCTTTTTGATGAGCTCCACAGGGAAGCGCCGGATCTCTTCATTGATTGCACATTTGAAACTGCAGGTAAGCTACAGCTGATGGATTATGCAATTGCTCAGCATGCGGAAGGAAACTGGCTCTCGAATGTGGAAGAGCCATACCCGACAGGAGCATTGCGCGTCAGGCATCTGTCATGGTGGAGATCCCCGGCGCTGCCCGCGGGCTCCCTTGTTATCGGCAACCTTCAGATGAACGAGGAGAATTTCGAATTCGGCCTTAAATCGTTGGTGGGCAGCCTGCCGATTGTTCTCGGTGACCCGAGGAAGCTTTCAGCTGAAAGGCGCTCGCGAATAAAGCAATGGTCCGACTGGATGCAGGAGATGCAGAAAAAGCACGATTACATGTCGTACAGGAGTGATCTTCCCGGGTTCGGGGAACCAGCAGAAGGAATGTGGGACGGGTGGATGAGGATCAACGAAAAGACCCGTTCGGGCGGTATCGCGGGCGTGTTCAGGCAAAATGCCCCTGGAACACAGAGAACTGTTGTGCTGAGGGACCTTGATCCTGAAAAATTATATTCCGTAAAGCTGGCGCCTGAGGGAAAAGAAATCCTCAGGGCTACCGGCCGCATCCTCATGGAAAAGGGATTTATCGTTTCGCTGGAAAACGAGATAGACGGGAAAATTTTTGAGGTATCGGCAGAATAAATTTTTTAGCGGGGGAATTCATCGGTGCCGGAATGCCTCATGACAGGAGTAATTCCGGGATATCCCTCCACTTCCCGCTCACTGTTTATCACTCTTCCAAGACCTTCTTTCACTTCAGATATTATCCTCTGGTCGATTTCATCGCGCCGCCATGGGAAGGCTCCTGCGTTTTCAAGCACATATTCCCTGACACTGTCTGCGGGAATGGTCCTTAAGCCTGAAGGCCAGAAAGGCACTTTATCAAGCCTTGTAAAATCCCCTGAGAATTCCCTTGCTTCAGGCCCGCCGTTCAGGATATTGTCATCCCAGAACGCGCTTACAGGTCCCCTGAAGGTTCCGGCAGCCAGATCCTTCCTCGTGTCGGGACCGAATTCTATGACATTTCCGATAACTCCGGCCCGACAAGCGATCCATTCACGGGTTCCCCATTCCTGTGGTGAAAGGGCAAAATGTATTGCAGCTTCTTTCGGATTATAGATATAATTGTTTACGATCAGGCCGTACACCCCTCCGCAGAACAGCGGGTTCCTTTCAACATTTGAGGCATAAAGGTTATTCATAATCAGGATATCAGTCACGTTGTCGTGAATGAGTGTTCCTTTCGAGTGCCCGCCCTTGGAATGAGTGGAGTTATTGAGGGCCTCTGCTATGATGCAGTTGCTGAATACGATTTTATGAGATGTGTTTTCTCTCCATTCAGATGGATTTTTGCCCTCGAACTGGGGCCCCGATGCCGAAAGGTTTTCGTCCGTTCCCCAGGTAAGGGAGCAATGGTCAATTATCACGTTCCAGGCACCTCCCACAGTTGAAATGCCGTCAACTTCCCACCCGCTTTTTTTTTCAAAACCTGCCTCCCCGGGCCTTATTTTCAGGTGCTGGATTATGACGTCGTGAGTGCCTATGTTGATCCCTCCCCTTACGAGGGTGATGCCGGGCCATGGCGCTGTCTGCCCTGCAATTGTGATGTAAGGATTGATAATACCCAGCGACCTTCTTGCCAGGTTTATGGTTCCGGCAACATCGAAAACAATGATCCTCGCACCCTCGGCCTTTATCGCTTCAGCAAGCGAACCAGCACCATCCCTGCTGAGTGTCGTAACCCTGATGATCCTGCCACCATAACCGCCGCGGCTGTCTGTCCCGAATCCCGTAATGCCGGGAAAGATCGATTCCCCCGAAATATTGACCTGCTGCGATTTCAACGGAAGACAGATTGATGCCAGAAGGATCAACATCGCGAAACCACTTTTTTTAAGATTCATTATTTTGTGTTCTCATTACTGATCAATATTAAACAAACATAATGTACAGGTGTTTAGAACCACAGGGCGAATTTAAATTTACATTGTAGTAAGGCTCTGAATATTAAATATTTTAAGTATATTTACCTTAATCCGGCTGCCAGTTTCATATAAGGGTTCAAAGGGGCAAAATTCATGATGGGGACTGGTGACACAGAACCTTTAAACGAGTAGAACGTTTTAATAAGAAATACCTCTGAATATGAGAATGAATAATTTTTTCAGGGCTCTGATAGCCGGTTATGGAGCAAAGAAGCTGGGAGGGGGCTGTATTTCAACAGTACTTATCTTTATTCTTCTGTTCGTATTGCTTAAACAATGTGGCATGTAGTAATTTTTAATCACCTTTGTCTATTGTTAAACACCCAATCATCTCTGACAGGATATGGTAAGACCCATTACAAGAACCAACCTTGACCATCTGCAGCTTCTAAGGGATGAGGATGTTTTTATCTCTATACTTGAGAACCTTAATTCCGGCGTGGCTCTTATTGATTCAAAAGGCAGGTTTATTTCGTATAACAAGAAATTCCTTAATCTTTTCGGTCTTGCAGAACAGAGCACAATTAAAAATGTAAATGACCAGAACTGGGCTGAATGGCAGGTTTTCAATGAAGATATGGAGGTGCTTCATGTTGATGAACATCCGGTTCGTAAAACAGCCATCACCGGGAAAAGCGTGAGCAATCAGCTTTGCGGGGTCAGGCTTCCGTCAGGCGGAGATATCATCTGGATGCTCATCAGCGCTGAACCCCTCTTTGATAATGAGGGAAGAATCATCAAAACAATCTGCACCTATCTTGATGTTACTGATCACAGGATTGCAGATGCTGCCCTGCGGAAAAGTGAAGCTACTCTCCGCGAGCTCAATGCTACAAAAGACAAGCTCTTCTCAATCATTTCGCATGACCTGAAAGGTCCATTCTCGAGTATTGTCGGATTCAGTGAGCTGCTTGTTGAAAAGCTCGGGAAGAATGACCTGAAGAGCGTAAGTGATTACGGAAGGATAATCCTTGAGTCTTCGTGGCAGGCAATGGACCTGCTTACAAACCTGATCGAATGGTCGAGATTGCAGACCGGCCGCATGAGCTATAACCCGGCTCCGGAACGCTTCGTTGCTATAACTGAAAGCGTTATCCGCCTGCTGAATGCTTCGGCATTTCAGAAGTCGATTGATATAATTGTGGAGATACACCCCGATATAAAGGTTATGGCAGACCGGGCCATGGTCAGCACCATCCTCAGGAACCTGATCTCAAATGCCATAAAATTCACAAAGCCCGGGGGAAAGATCATTATTAATGCATCAGAAAAGAATAATAATCTTCATGTAGGCGTTACCGATACCGGAATAGGGATGAGCAGGGATCTGGCTGAAAAACTTTTCAGGTTCGATGCCACGGTCTCCAATCCGGGCACTCACAATGAGAAAGGCACCGGGTTGGGAATGATTCTCTGCAAGGATTTTATTTCGAAACACGATGGGGAAATATGGGTTGAAAGCAGTCCCGGAAAAGGCAGCACTTTTTTCTTCACTTTACCATTGGCCTGATCATCAGGTTCCCGGAATGTCACACATTTTAAGCCAACATTCTGTCCTGAATGTAATAATCGTGTAATTTCTTCTTAACAGTTCTGTAACATTATTGTTTCACTTTTGTGCCATGAATAATTTCATTAAACAGAAGCTGTTAATTCTTCTGATTTTGACAGGGTTTACAGGCAAAATAAGTGCCCAGTCCGGTAAGGATTTCACTCCCGGGGGGAAACCTGTATTCCTGCTCTTCACCAATGTACATTCTGGTTTAAATACTGAAGGGTATTCACCTGCATTTGAGATCACAAGGCTTTACCTGGGTTATGAATATTCCTTCACCAGGTCACTTTCAGCGAGAGCCAATATCGACATAGGGGATCCTGGCGTTGGAAATCTGAAAATGACAGCCTATGTGAAGAATGCTTTTCTTCAATATAAAACAGAAAGTTTTTCGGGACGTATTGGAATGATCGGCACGGATGGTTTCAATCTTATTGAAAGACAGTGGAATTACAGGTATATTTCAAAGACTCTTCAGGATGAATTCGGATTGGGTCCGAGCGCAGACCTGGGAGCTGCATTTGAATATTCACCTGCACATTTCATTTCTTTCGATGCATCGGTACTCAATGGCGAAGGATACAAAAATATTCAGTCAGACAGTACCTTTAAATATACGCTGGGAGTTACTCTCAAACCTTTTGAGGGTTTTCTCCTGAGGGGTTACACTGATTTCATGAAGAAAGACAAGCTCCAGAATACAATTTCAATATTTGCAGGCTACACTCATGAAAGTCTCAGGCTGGGACTCGAATACAGCTATCAAAAGAATAACAGGATGGTATCAGGTCATGATTTTTCAGGAATTTCTGCATTTGCCTCACTGAATATTGCCAAAAGCTCTGCTCTTGTTGGAAGGTATGACAACATGCAGTCAACGAAAGTTGATAATTCCTTTGTTCCCTGGAATTATGGCAGGGACGGCCAACTATTTATGGCCGGTTATGAGTATTCTCCCGTGAAGGGTATAAGGATTGCTCCTGTTTTTACAGGATGGCTGCCGGCAAACAGCGATAAACCGTTCACTTTCACACCGGGAATTTATTTCGAGATAAGATTATGAATAATATGAAATCAATGAAAAGGCTATTATTACTTACACTTATTGTTACAGTGATGGTTTCCTGTAACAGCGGGGGAAAAAAATCCCCGGGAAATCAGGGCAAAATAAGCATTACTTCTGCAGGAGCCACATTCCCGATGCCGTTTTATAATCTTGCATTCAGGAATTATGGAGAAAAGAATGGCATAACTTTTAATTATGGAGGAATAGGTTCGGGAGGAGGCATAAGGAGCCTTGCGGATAAGACAGTGGATTTCGGCGCTACTGATGCATACCTCTCGGAAAAGGAGCTGACTGAATTCCAGTCTGAGGTGGTGCACATTCCAACATGCCTTGGAGCAGTTGTGATTGCTTATAATCTTTCGGGGGTCGACAGCCTGAAAGTCACTCCGGCATTGCTTGAAAACATATTCCTCGGAAACATTAAAAAGTGGAATGATCCTGAAATCGGGAAAGTCAATCCGGGTGTAAACTTCCCCGATCAGAATATCACTGTTGTCTACAGGTCAGATGGCAGTGGCACCACCAGCATATTCAGCGACTATATGACCAAAGTCGGTAAGGAATGGGCCAGAAAGGTGGGAAAAGGCAAATCGCTGAACTGGCCTGCCGGAATTGGTGCAAAAGGCAACCCCGGTGTGGCAGGAACAATCAGCCAGACTCCCGGTACCTTAGGATACATCGGCTCAGAGTACGCATTCGCTCAAAAGATACCCTATGCCAGGGTTCAGAACAGCGCGGGTAATTTTATCAGTCCCGGTATACAGTCTGTGAGCGCCGCAGCAAGAACGGAGATGCCGGCGGATACACGTGTTATGGTTACAAATTCTCCTGATCCGGCAGCATATCCCATAAGCGGGTTCACCTGGATCATAATGTATAAAGATCTTGCTTATAATGGCCGCACCAGGGAGCAGGCAACCGCAATAGTAAGTTTCCTCGGATGGCTTACCGGTGAGGAGGGCCAGGCACTTGCTGAAAGCGTCAATTATGCACCGCTTCCTTCCGGAGTGCGCGAAACAGCAAAAAAGATTCTGGGAACAATAACCTATGAAGGACAGCCAGTGAAGGGAAATGAACAGTGACAGGATTACAAGGATATTCCTTTTTTCTTCATCTCTGCTGATTATAATACTGGCAGGAGGTATAGTGTTCTCCCTTACGAGGGGGGCAATTCCTGCTTTCAGGGAATTCGGACTGAAATTCATCATCACCAATCAATGGGATCCGACTGAAGGCAGAGAAGTATATGGTGCACTTCCATTCATTGCCGGAACCCTTATTACATCAATCACCGCACTCATTATCTGCATACCCCTGGCATTCTCGACTTCTTTGTTCATTGCAGAATATTTCAGGGGAACAAGAATAGCAGGTATTCTCAGCACAATGACAGACCTGCTTGCCGGAATACCCTCGATCGTATATGGACTATGGGGGTTTTACACATTGCGGCCACTGCTCGTAAAGATGGGATTAAGCGAGCAGGGGTTCGGAATATTTACCTCATCGCTTGTACTGGCAATAATGATTATTCCTTATGCCACGTCAATCAGTACCGAGATCATGGCGATGGTTCCGGATAACCTGAAAGAAGCGGCCTACTCACTCGGTGCAACACGGATCGAGGTGGTTTTCAATGTTATATTGCCAAATGCAGGTTCCGGAATCATGGCAGGGTACATCCTGGCTCTGGGAAGAGCAATCGGGGAAACAATGGCGGTGACAATGCTCATTGGCAATTCCAATGTTGTACCTTCAGGGTTATTCGATACAGGTAACACAATGGCCAGCATAATTGCCAACCAGTTCGGTGAAGCTTCCGGACTGAAGCTGAGTTCTCTTATCGCGATTGCACTGATACTTTTTGCCATTACCGCAATAGTGAATGCAATCGGAAAGGTTATCATTAATAGATTCTCCCATTGATGAAAGCTGAAGAACATACCCGGTCGCGATTCAGGAAGAACAGCATTTTCAGGACTGTTATCATTGCTTTTTCAGTCCTGTCGATTGTTCCAATTATATTGATTATAGGGAAAATTGTGATCCTGGGGATAAGACAGATCAACATCAGCTTCTTCACGGAAACCGCTCCCGATTCATTCCAGGCAATGGCTGCGGCTGCAAATGATGAGATCATACCCGGGGGTATTGCCAACGGCATAACCGGTACATTGCTGATTGTGGTTGCTGCATCTGTAATGGCCATACCAATCGGGCTAATGACCGGCGTATTTCTCGCAGAAAACAATAAAAGCAGGTATTCAGGGCTCATCAGAAGCATTGCTGAGATGCTCCAGGGAGTGCCCTCGATTGTTCTTGGAATAATTTCATACCTGTGGGTTGTTAAGAATGTAACAAATGGCTACTCAGCGTTTGCAGGGAGTGTGGCCCTGTCTGTTATGATGCTGCCAATGATAATAAGATCGACCGAAGAAACAATGAAGATGATCCCTCCTGAGATAAGGGAAGCGGCTTATGCCCTTGGCACACCTTACCACCGGATGATACTTCAGGTGCTTATCCCCTCAGGTTTCAGCGGCCTGTCAACGGGGGTGCTTCTTTCTCTTTCGAGAATAATAGGCGAAACTGCCCCGCTCATGATGACTGCACTCGGCAGCTCGGTGATAAGTCTCAATATCGCCAGGCCAACAAGTGCTGTGCCGCTGCTTATCTGGGAGTTTTATAATGACCCCAACATGGTGAAGCTTGTCTGGAGCTCCTCTCTCTTCCTTTTGATACTTGTACTTGCACTGAACATTTCTTCAAGGGTGATTGCAGCCCGGAATAAAACTGGCCGAAAAAGATGACTGAAGCGCTTGTGAATATCGATGATCCCGTCCTCAAAGTAAGGAACCTTTCTGTTTCATATGAAGAAGGAAAGCCCGCCGTGAAGGCAGTCAGCACGGATATCGAACGGAAGGCGATCACCGCCATTATGGGGCCCTCCGGCTGCGGAAAAAGTACATTACTGAGAGCTTTCAACAGGCTGCATGAATTGTATCCCTCAATAAAGACGGAAGGTGAAATATGGCTAAACGGTGAAGAGATACATGGAATGCCTGCAATGGATCTGAGAAGAAAGATCGGTATGGTATTCCAGCGTCCGAACCCCTTCCCTACAATGAGCATTTATGAGAATGTGCTTGCCGGTTATAAGCTGAACGGAATAAGCCTGAAAAAGAGTGAACGCGACGGGATTGTTGAAAAAGCCCTTAAGAATGTCACACTCTGGGATGAAGTGAAGGAATATCTATTCCGGAAGGGCTCTTTTCTTTCAGGAGGTCAGCAGCAGCGGCTTTGTATCGCCCGGACCATTGCCTTCAATCCCGACGTGCTGCTTCTCGATGAGCCCACATCGGCTCTCGACCCTGTGGCAACGGCAAAAATTGAAGACCTGCTTGTTGAGCTTAAGAAGGAATACACAATCCTGCTTGTAACGCATAACATGTCGCAGGCTGCAAGGATAAGCGATAATTCAATATTCATGTACCTTGGTGAGCTTATCGAGTACGGTAAGACCGATACCATGTTCACAAACCCGAAAGACCCGCGTACGGAGGGTTACCTGACGGGAAGATTCGGCTAGACTTAATTAATTTGAGTAACTTGTAACCTGAATGACAGATGAGTACAAAAAAGGAACAATCGATCAGCGACACCATGAAGAGCTTCCAGGAGATGGCCAACCTGGTGTTGCTGCAGCTTGACCTGGTAGAGAAGCTTATGCTTTCCGCCTCGGAAGCTGAACAGAAATCCCTTCTGGAAAATATCAATAATAACGAAAATAAAATCGACAGGCTTGAGATTACAATAAGCGACAAATTTATTAACTCCATCGTGCTGTATCAGCCCCTGGCCTCAGATCTGAGGAAGCTTGTGGCGATATACAGGATGACAATCAACCTTGAACGCATCGGCGACCTTGTAATGAACATGACCTACACTTTTGGAACGACGGGTAAATCGGAAGAATTCAGGTTCATGTCTGATGTTATTCTCAGCATGTTCCAGTCAGGAAAGATAATGGTCGAAAAATCATTGCTTTCATTTGTCAACGGCGATCAGGATTTTGCAATATGGACTATCAAGAACGATGCTGTTGTGGATGAGATGAACAATAAGCTTCTTTCAAACGCAATTTCAAGATCAGACATCGAAGCGAAGACGAAGGACATGCTTATAAGCTATATCGACATCAAGAATATGATTACGAACATAGAGAGGATTGCAGACCATGCAACCAATATTGCTGAAGCAACAATATATTCGCTTCAGGGAACCGATATACGGCATTCTGATTTTGAAAAAAGCAGTGAAAAATGAATTTTGAATGGATACTGAAAAGAAAATACTTGTTATAGACGATGAGGAGGATCTCTGCGAGATACTCAGGTACAATCTCAGCAATGATGGCTACCTGACCGATACAGCATTTTCAGCAGAGGAAGCGCTTAAAAAGAATCCCGACAGTTATGATCTTCTCATCCTCGATGTGATGATGGGGGAAATGTCGGGTTTCAGGCTTGCCGACAAGCTCCGTAGAGAGATGAATTCCTTTGTCCCGGTGATCTTCCTGACAGCAAGAGATACTGAAAACGACCTTCTTACCGGGTTCAGCCTGGGAGCCGACGATTACATGACAAAACCCTTCTCCATTAACGAGCTCAAAGCAAGGGTGAAGGCAGTGCTTGGCAGAACCGACCAGGGAAGCCGCAGGCAGGAGGCCAATTCCGGGTATGACGGTATAGAATTTGACGATATCCGGAAAAAGGTAATGATTGAAGGTAGCCCAGTGGAACTGACTCGCAAGGAATATGAGCTTTTATTACTTATTGTCACTGGCAAGGGTAAGATCTTCTCACGCGAGGAGATTCTTCAGAGAATATGGGGAGATGATGTTATTGTTACAGACCGTACGGTTGATGTGAATATAGCCAGGCTTCGAAACAAGCTTGGAAAGTCGGGCCATTGCATCAAAAACAAAACAGGCTACGGTTATTATTTTGAAATGTAAGACAAATGGAGCACAGGTCATCAGGGAAAAAAATCAGGAACAAGCTTTTCCTGTATTATTCGGCAGTGTTTATCCTGTTTACACTGATAATCACCGGGTATATGTACAACCGTGAAAAGAATTTCAGGATCGAGACGCTTAACGATGAACTGCTCAATATCACCAAAATCACAGATAACTACATTGAATCAAACCAGATAACAGAAAATGGTAAATACAGGAAACTCGATTCGCTGATCAGCATACTTCCCCAGAAGGAGCTGAGGATTACGGTTATCGACAATGCCGGCAATGTTTTATATGACAGTTCAGTCGACGACTGGAAGGGGATGAGCAATCATAAGGACAGGCCCGAGGTAATGGAATCAACATTCTCGGATTATGGCACAAGCATAAGGAAATCAGGCACGACAGGCATTCCTTACTATTATTTTTCAAAGTTTTACAGCCATTATTACATAAGGGCTGCAGTGATTTATGATATTAATGTCAGCCGCTTCCTGGTTGCCGATACTTACTTTATCCCGATGATCCTTTTTTCATTCATTGTAATCTGGATCATACTGCTTGTAGTGACGAATAAGTTCTCTGAGTCTGTTACGATGCTGAAGGATTTTGCAGTAAGGGTCAGCAGGAATGAGCCCTTCGATAAGGAAATCACATTCCCGAAAAACGAATTGGGAGTGATAAGCGGGGAGATCATAAGCATGTACGGAAACCTTCAGAAGATGAAGGATGATCTTGCACTGGAGAAGGATCGTCTTTTCACTCATCTTAATGTTCTGAACGAAGGAGTGGCCTTTTTCACGGGTGAAAAGAAAAAAATATTGAATAACAGCCATTTCGTTCAATATATGAATCACATCTCCGGTGAGCTGACATTGACAACGGAACATTTTTTCGATATTCCTGAGTTCAAGCCTGTTTTTGACTTTACCGAAAAACACAGATCTTCGGGCGCAACTGTCCTGCCAAGAATGGAATACCAGGTTATCCGCAATGGCTCTTACTTCAATATACAATGTGTAATATTCAATGACCATAGTTTCGAGGTCATACTCAACGACGTTACCGGTGAAGAAACAACCCGGAAGTTAAAGCAGCAAATGACCTCCAATATCGCTCATGAATTAAAGACTCCTGTTGCTTCAATAAGAGGTTATGCGGAGACACTTCTTTCAGGAAATAATATTCCTGCCGACAAGCAGGCTTATTTTCTCGGGAGGATAATGGTTCAGTCAGACAGGCTTACCCAGCTGATCAATGACATTGCGCTTCTAAACAGGATAGAAGAAGCCGGAGGTAATTTCAAAAGCGAAAATGTGAATATCCGTGAGGTATTGTGCGAGGTCCGGGATAATTTCATCACCGCTCTTGAAAACAAGAAAATGCAATTGCAGTGCGACCTTCCCGGCGAAGTTGCAGTTAATGGCAACCGGTCCCTGCTTGTTTCAGTATTCCAGAATCTTCTCGAAAACTCAATGAACTACGCAGGCGAAAATACGACTGTGATCGTAAGGCTGCTCCGCCTGGATTCAGGTTATTATTCTTTTTCTTTCAGTGATAATGGAGTCGGAATCTCTGAGGAACATATTGGAAGGGTTTTCGAACGTTTCTACAGGGTCGATTCAGGGCGTTCAAGAAAGACAGGAGGCACCGGCCTTGGCCTTGCCATCGTGAAAAATGCCATCCTGCTGCATAAAGGTGAAATATCTGTCAGGAATATTCCGGCCGGCGGAGTGGAATTCATCTTTTCATTGCCGAAAAGCTGATCCTCTTCTCACTGTAGTCACTCCTGGTCACTTTCCTAAATTGTAACCAAAACGTAACATCAATTATTCACGTGAGAGTGGCCAAAGATCTAAATTCGCTGTTAATTAAATAACAACGATGACCTACCTGATTATTATAATTGCACTCGTCCTGGTTTTCGACTTTATAAACGGATTTCACGACTCGGCAAACTCCATTGCAACTGTTGTATCAACCAAAGTTCTATCGCCTTTTGCAGCTGTTGTCCTTGCGGCAATCTTCAATTTCCTGGCTTTCCTCATCTTCCCGCTTAAAGTTGCAACAACAATAGGGAAAGGGGTTATAAATCCCGACATTGTCACCCTTGACCTGATAGCTGCTGCCGTAACCTCGGCAATAATATGGAATCTTCTGACATGGTGGTGGGGGCTGCCATCGAGTTCTTCACACACTCTTGTTGGAGGCCTTGTAGGCGCTGCAATTGCAGGAAGCGGGGTCGGTTCAGTGGTCTATTCAGGGGTGATCAGGATAGTGGCATTCATTGTTATCGCACCTTTGCTTGGAATGGTTATTTCCTTTATTATCTCAGTTATAGTGCTGCATCTGGTCAAAAATCACACTCCTACGGGAGTTGATAAATATTTCAGGAGGTTTCAGCTTCTTTCCGCATCAGCTTTCAGCCTCGGTCATGGCGGGAACGACGCTCAGAAATCGATGGGAATCATCTGGGTTGCCCTCATAGCAGCCAATCAGGTCACAAAGGATTCTGAAATTGGTTTGTGGATAGTATTGTCATGTCACACAGCCATTGCCCTGGGAACACTTTTTGGTGGCTGGAGGATAGTGAAGACTATGGGACAGAAAATCACCAAATTAAAACCTTTCGAGGGTTTCTGTGCAGAAACTGCAGGAGCCATCACCCTTTTCGGAGCCACCCACTTCGGAATACCAGTAAGCACAACACACACAATAACCGGTGCCATAATGGGAGCCGGCGCCTCCAGGAGGGTATCGGCTGTACGTTGGGGTGTTACCAGGAATATTTTCTGGGCGTGGCTGTTGACAATTCCCGTTTCAGCCCTTTTCGGAGCCGGTCTGTATTTTCTGTTCAGCGCTTTTTAGAGTTGAATGCTGAATATAGAATCATTTGAAAATGTAACAAAAGTGTAATTTTATTTTTTCACGACCAGTGCAGTAAATAAATACTTTTATCCGGTCTGCAGGCGCTGCGGCACTGCAGATCTCTCATAATTAAATTGCACCCCCTAAGGGAAACCCCGGGGGTGTTATTTTTTCTTAGATGAGTCAATGATCAATCTTCGTGCTGTTATTTATTTTCCAGTTATTACTTTTGGGTATGCTAAAAAGAGTCCAGGGTAAGAAGTCTGCCGGTTTCAGCCGGAACATTATTTATACTGGAATCACCAGCTTTCTTACAGATACTTCAGTAAAGATGGTCTACTCGGTGATGCCGATGTTCCTCATGTCGATAGGTGCGTCCAAGACGAGCCTGGCGGTAATTGAAGGAATAGCCGAAAGCACCGCCTCGCTTGTAAAGGCTTTTTCCGGGTTCTGGAGCGATAAATCAGGTAAGAACAAACCCTTTATGCTGATCGGTTACAGTCTTTCGGCTATCATAATCCCTTTTTATTCGCTTGTCAGATCTCCGGTGCATGTGCTTGCCTTACGGTTTGCAGAGAGATTCGGAAAAGGAATCAGGACAGCACCGCGCGACAGTCTTATTGCCGGTTCAATAACCAACGGAGATTCCGGAAGAAGCTTTGGTTTTCAGAAAGCCCTTGATAACAGCGGGGCAATTGCCGGTCCGCTCCTTGCTTTCATTCTCCTGGCAGTTTTTCCAGGAAGTTACAGGCTTATCTTTCTGATTGCAGGCTTACCGGCCATACTGGCAATTTTTGTGATCATATTCGGAATAAAGGAAGCCCGGAAAGATCCAGGCAGCCTGATTACTGCATTCAGGTTAAAAGACCTCCCTGCCAGATACTATTATTTCCTTCTCATAGTCTTTATATTTACCCTTGGCAATTCGACCGATGCTCTTCTTCTTGTAAAGGCGAATGAAACTGGATTGAAAGTAGCTTTCATACCTCTTTCTTATCTTCTGATGAACCTGGTCTCTGTTCTCTTTGCAATACCTGCCGGCTCGCTTTCAGACAGGATCGGAAAGGAGAAGGTTCTCATAGCAGGTTTCTTTATTTATGCCGTTGTCTATTTCGGTTTCGGCTTTACCTCTCACTTCCATGTGATCTTAATGCTTTTTGCCTTGTATGGAGTTTATTCGGCATTTACCGACGGTATCCAGAAAGCATTTATTTCCGACCTCGTCGGAGTCAATATCAAAGGAACGGGAATGGGGATTTATAATGCCCTTGTCGGGATAACCCTGTTGCCGGCAAGCCTTATTGCCGGATTGCTTTATGACCATGTCAATTC
>JBLNAO010000189.1:0-15288 GCA_050259395.1 Chloroflexota bacterium | reverse complement strand
CTTTATAACAAGATCAGGATGATCCTGCAGAAACCGGGAGAGAACCAGAAAATGCCCGCAACCGACGACATGCTTTCATCGAGAGGTGTGCTCTGGAGCCTTACGAGAGGAGAAGCTGTGCATTCAAGAAAAAGAGCCCTTGCGGTCGATGGGATAAGGAACGTCACTGAAATTCTAGAAAGCGTTGAGAACGATACTCTGGGCGTTGCCGACTTCCTCGAACTGAGAGCATGCGACGAAGGTTGCGCAGGTGGTATACTGATGACAGGCAACAGGTTCCTGACAGTAGAAAGGCTCAGAAAACTGGGCGCCGACAAAGCAGCATCGGGAGATGATTCCAGGAGAATGCCCGGTGAAAGCTTCATAAGCCTTAAGGAACACAGTTTCCTGGGAAACATAGAATCGAGGAATATAGAAAAACTTGACGAGGATCTTTCGGCTGCAATGAAGAAAATGGAACGCATACGAAGGATGATGTGTTTCCTTCCCGGCTTCGACTGTGGCGCATGCGGGGCCCCTTCATGCCAGACACTCTCCGAAGACATTTCAAACGGAAAAGCCGCAATAGCCGACTGCATCTTCATGCAGCAGATGATGCTCAGGAAGGGTACTATCAGCATTGAAAAGGCTTTTGAGATAACGGAGAAGATTTGGGGCGACGAAAGACTTGAGAAAAATTGCAATAAACAAGGTGCAGAAGATGAAAACAGCTGAACTTGCCGGAAAACTTGGCCTGAAACTGGTCTCGGGAGCGAATGGTCTCGAAAGGGAAATAACCGGTGGTTATACTTCCGACCTGCTCAGCGATGTTATCGGCAGCGCAAAGGAAGGAAATGTCTGGATAACGCTTCAGACACATCAGAACATAGTGGCCGTGGCATCGCTGAAAGAGCTTGCCGCAGTTATTATTGTGAAAGGCTTCAATGCTGCTGACGAAACAATAAGGCGCAGCAACGAAGAAAGCATACCTGTTCTGTCAACCGAGGAAGACACCTTCGCAATCACAGGCAGGCTTTACGGATTATTGAAAAAGGAATGAAAAATTACAGGGCCGACCTTCATATCCACACAGTGCTTTCACCCTGTGGCGATCTGGCGATGAGCCCCGCGAACATAGTATCTGAAGCAGCAAGGAAGGGGATAGATATTATTGGAATAACAGACCACAATTCCGTCCGGCACTGCATGCTGATAAAAAAAATGGCTTCCTCAAAGGGAATTTACACGATGACGGGGGCCGAAGTTACAACCAGGGAAGAAGTTCATTGCCTGGCGTTCTTTGAAAAGACTGATACACTCGACCTGTTCCAGAGTTACCTGGATGAACACCTTCCGGATATAAAGAATGTGCCTGAGATCTTCGGCGACCAGGTGGTGGTTGATGAGAACGACCTCATCATCTATACCGAGGAAAGGATGCTCACCAACGCACTCGACGTATCTATCGAACAGCTTGAGGATTTCGTCCACGCCCATGACGGCCTCTTCATACCTGCGCATATCGACAGGATGAAGAACGGTATTTACGGGCAGCTCGGATTATTTCCCAGGAACCTGAAGGCTGATGCCCTCGAAGTTTCAAGAATCGTTCCGAAGGAGGAATTCGCCCGAAAGCACAACGAGATCTCTGAATATCCGCTTATTACAAATTCGGACGCCCATTTTCCGGGGCACATCGGAAGAGCGGCAAGTATCTTCTGCCTCGGGGAGCCTTCATTCGAAGAGATTGCGATGGCTTTCAGGCAGAAAAGCGGAAGGAGGATTGCAGGATGACAGAATTATCACTCAACATACTCGACATTGTCCAGAATTCTGTAGCTGCAGGAGCAAATTTGATAGAGATAAGCATAAACGAATCTGTTAAAACAGACAAGCTTGAAGTGTTGATAAAGGATAACGGAAAAGGAATACCAAAACACATCATGGCAACCGTTGACGATCCGTTCACTACCACCAGGACTACCAGGAAGATGGGTTTGGGATTACCTCTGCTCAGGTATCACGCCTCACTTACAGGCGGAGATATTGAGATAAAATCTGAAGAAGGAAAAGGCACTGAGGTAAAGGCTTTCTTCGGCCGTTCGCATATCGACCGGCAGCCATTGGGAGATATTACCGGTGTGCTGATTATTCTCATATCCGCTAACCCGGATATAGATTTTCTTTACACCCACAGTACAGATTCAGGATGCTATAGGTTTTCAACAATCGAAACAAAGAGGTTGCTTGAAATTAAGAAGATCAATGATTACGGATTGCTCAGGGACATAGGCGAAATGGTGAGAGAAAATCTCACATCCATAAGTGTATCGGATTAAAATTGATAGAAAACATAAAATAATATATCTTCATACAGGAGTTTTAACAAAAGAATCGGTAAAATGTCAAAAATCACATCGCTTGCGGATCTTAAGAAGAAACGCGAAGAAATGAAATCAGGGCTTGACCTCAGGGTTAAAGCCACGGATCCTGAGAGTATAGTCCAGGTGAAGGTGGCAATGGCAACCTGCGGAATTGCATCAGGCTCAAAGGCAGTTATGGAATTCTTTCTCGATCAGCTCGAGAAAAGGAATATAGCTGCAGTTGTAACCCAGACAGGATGCATGGGATATTGCTATGCAGAACCTACAATAGAGGTGAAACTGCCGGGCAATGAACCTGTTGTATATGGTTTCGTCGACCTGAAAAGAGCCGACCAGATTATCGAAAAATACATCAAGACAGGTGAGCTTGTAGATGGTATCATACCTGTAAATTATCGGAGTGTTGATTTAAAAGAATAAGGAGAAAACAAAATGTCAAAATACAGCATGCATCTTTTGGTATGCGGTGGCACAGGATGCCACGCTTCGGAAAGCGATGCCATAGTGTGCAACCTGAAGGATGAGCTCGAAACAAGAAACCTTGTGAATTCAGTCCAGGTCATCAAGACAGGCTGCTTCGGTTTCTGCGAAAAAGGGCCCATTGTGAAGGTTATGCCCGATAATACTTTTTACACCCAGGTAAAACCCGACGATGCACTGACGATTGTCGAAGAGCATGTGATCAAAGGCAGGAAAGTTGAAAGACTTCTGTACAAAGATCCGGTGAAAAAGGAACCTGTGACAGATTCAAAGCACATGGACTTCTTCAAAAAGCAGATGAGGATCGTTCTCAGGAACTGCGGTTTTATCAATCCCGAGAATATCGACGAATATATTGCACGCGACGGTTACCAGGCTCTCGGTAAAGTACTGACTGAAATGAGTCCCGAGCAGGTTATCAAAGAGGTCAGGGATTCAGGTCAGAGAGGACGCGGCGGCGCCGGTTTCTCCACAGGTTTGAAATGGGAGCTCGCAAGGAAGAACCAGTCAGATGAAAAATATGTCGTCTGCAACGCCGATGAGGGCGACCCGGGTGCATTCATGGACCGTTCCGTCCTGGAAGGGGACCCGCACTCGGTACTCGAGGCAATGGCAATCTGCGGATACGCAATAGGTGCAACGAACGGCCTTATTTACATCCGTGCAGAATACCCGCTGGCTATCGAGAGGCTTAAAATAGCAATCAGGCAGGCGCGTGAATATGGTCTTCTGGGTGAAAATATATTCGGAACAGGGTTCAACTTCGATATAAAACTCCGCTACGGCGCAGGTGCATTCGTATGCGGTGAGGAAACTGCCCTTATTCATTCTATGGAAGGACTGCGCGGCGAACCGACATTCAAACCACCCTTCCCGGCAGAATCGGGTTACAGGAACAAGCCCACAAACGTCAACAACGTCGAGACCTTCGCTGCCATCCCGGCAATAATACTGAAAGGTGCAAAATGGTTCGCATCAATCGGAACAGAAAAGTCAAAAGGCACCAAAGTGTTCGCCCTGGCAGGCAAGATAAATAACGTAGGACTCATAGAAGTGCCTATGGGAACAACGCTCAGGGAGGTGATCTTCGAAATCGGAGGCGGCATAAGGAACGGCAAGAAATTCAAGGGTGTCCAGACTGGCGGGCCATCAGGAGGCTGCCTTTCCGAGAAGCATCTCGACACTCCGATAGATTTTGAAAACCTTATGGCAGCAGGCTCGATAATGGGTTCGGGAGCAATGATCGTTCTCGACGAAGACGACTGCATGGTGTCGATGGCAAAATTCTTCCTCGAATTCACAGTAGAAGAATCATGCGGCAAATGCGCTCCCTGCAGGATAGGCAACAAGCGACTCCATGAGCTGCTCGGCCAGATATGCGAGGGTAAAGCCAGAGCCGGTGATTATGACCGCCTGAGGAACATGAGCCTTGTCATTAAAGACACATCACTCTGCGGCCTGGGACAGACATCTCCGAACCCGGTTCTCTCCATGATGGAAAACTACAGGGAAGAGTACATGGCTCACATCGAGAATCATAAGTGCCCGGCAGGACAGTGCAAGAGCCTGATGGAGTACATCATCAACGGTGAAAACTGCGTCGGGTGTACGGCATGTGCAAGAATCTGCCCTGTAAACGCTATCTCCGGCGAAAGAAAGGAAATTCATCATATCGATCCTGCCATATGTATCAAATGCGGATCATGCATGGAGAAATGTAAGTTTGATGCAATATATATCAGTTAATAAGGAAGAATAATGGAAACAGTTAAGCTTACCATTGACAATAAAGAAGTTAGTGTACCAAAGGGAACAACTATATTGAATGCTGCAAAGGATGCGGGCATAGACATCCCGACACTTTGTTACATGCACCTGCATGATTTGAACATTGAAAATAAACCTGCCGGTTGCCGCATCTGTGTCACAGAAGTTCAGGGAAGAAAAAACCTCGCTCCCTCCTGCGTCACAAAATGTGAAGAGGGAATGGTAGTTAAGACCCATACCACAAGGGTACTTAATGCCCGGAGAACAGTTATGGAGTTCATTCTCTCAGATCACCCGAAAGATTGTCTTGTCTGTTCAAAGTCAGGTCATTGTGAACTACAGGACATGGCTCACAGACTTGGAATCAGGGAGATACCCGGTCAGGAATATGCCGAGATGTCGACATACAGGCCCGATACATCTCCTTCGATAATCAGGAATCTTGATAAATGCATTATGTGCCGTCGTTGCGAGACAATGTGCAATGATGTTCAGACTGTCGGAGCTCTATCAGCATTCAAAAGAGGATTTGGCGCTGCCGTTGCTCCTGCTTTTGAACAGAACCTGGAATATTCGCCTTGCACCTATTGCGGCCAGTGTGTTGCTGTTTGCCCTACCGGCGCTCTTACAGAGGTAAATCATGTGCCACAGGTGCTCAGGGCCCTTGTAGATCCTTCAAAGACTGTTGTTGTACAGACAGCGCCTGCAGTGCGTGCAGCCCTGGGTGAGGAATTCGGAATGGAGCCCGGTACACTTGTAACTGGCAAGATGGTAGCAGCCCTGAGGGCTCTTGGCTTTAATTACGTTTTTGACACAGACTTTGCAGCAGACCTTACGATAATGGAGGAAGGAACGGAACTGCTCGACAGGCTGAAAAGGCACCTGTCAGGCGACACAACCGCAAGGATACCCATCCTCACTTCATGCTGCCCTGGCTGGGTCAACTTCTTTGAATACTACTTCCCTGACATGAAGGATGTTCCTTCAACGGCCAAATCGCCACAGCAGATGTTCGGCGCCATTGCCAAATCATATTTCGCAGATAAGATCGGTATAAGCAGGAAAGACATGGTTGTAGTTTCGATTATGCCATGCCTTGCGAAGAAATATGAATGCCAGAGGGATGAGTTTTCTGTGGATGGCAACCCGGATGTCGATTATTCGATTTCCACAAGAGAGCTTGCATCATTCATCAAACAGGCAAATATTGACCTTAATAACCTTCCTGAAGAAGAATTTGATGCACCTTTGGGCGAATCAACAGGCGCCGGTGTTATTTTCGGTGCAACAGGCGGAGTTATTGAAGCTGCATGCCGTACTGCATACGAAGTTTACACTGGTAAAAAACTCGAAAGGCTCGATTTCACAGAACTGAGAGGCATGGAAGGCGTGCGTTCAGCCACTATCGATTTCAACGGACTCCCGGTCAACATCGGTATAGCTCACGGACTTGGAAACGCAAGGAAACTTCTTGAGGATGTGAGAGACGGAAAGTCAAAATTCCATGCAATAGAGGTTATGGCCTGTCCGGGTGGATGTATCGGAGGAGGCGGACAGCCCCTTCACCATGGCGATTCTGAAATAATAAAGGCAAGAGCCAGGGCAATTTATGCCGAAGACCGCAAAAAGCCGCTCAGGAAGTCCCACGAGAACCCATTCATTCTCAAATTATATGATGAGTTCCTCGGAAAGCCAAACAGCGAAAAGGCTCATCACCTTCTCCACACCCATTATTTTGACAGGAAGAAGGAAGTAGTTATTAAAAAATAGGTTTACCGGAGATCAACATAAAACATTAAGGTTATGTCTCATATTAAAATCGAATTAAGAAAAGAGGATGTGGATTTCATTTCAGGCGTTTGCGCTGAATTTAAAAATGATCCGCAGGAACTCATCAATGTCCTGCATTCTTGCCAGGAACATTTTGGCTACCTGCCTGCCGAAGTACAGGAGGTTATTGCCGAGCGGCTGACGATCCCGGTCGCCAGGGTTTATGGTGTTGTCACATTCTATTCATTCTTCACAATGGCGCCAAAGGGCAAATATCCGATAAGTGTTTGCCTGGGCACTGCATGCTATGTAAGAGGTGCTGAAAAAGTGCTGGATGAATTCAAGAAACAACTGGGTGTTCAGGTGGGCCAATGTACTGGCGATAACAAGTTTTCGCTTTCAAGCCTGAGGTGTGTGGGCGCATGCGGGCTTGCACCGGTGGTGCTAGTTGGTGATAAGACTTATGGCCGGGTTTCTCCCGATGATGTAAAGAATATTCTAAAGGAATATGAATAGAAGATTTTGAAGTTTGGTTAATGGTAATTGAAAATCCGGCCTCAATCTGAGACCGGTTTTTCTTTTCAACCCCGGAAAACAACAACGTTAATTATTTTTCTTGGTTGTTGTTGTTGTTGTCGTTTTTTTGGTGGTGCTTGTGTTATCATTTCCCTGGTTTGTGCTGCGGGTACTCTGATTGGTTGTGCCTTCACGTGCACCCTGACCTGAATTGTTGTTACGGTCAACTTCAACCTTTGAGTTTTCTTTTACTGTTTTGTCACCATCAGCGTCTGTTTTAATCCTCTGGTCGCGCTTAATATCGACACTATCTGTATTCTGGCGCTGCTGCATGCGTACTTCCTTATTTCCCTGCTTATCTTCCTTGACCTTCACTTCACTGCTTTTCTGATTACAGGAAGTAGCCGTAAGACCGAGCACAAGCATGACTGTAACAAACACTTTACCGAAAACTGATTTCATAGTTCTCATTTTCTTCACTTTTAATTAGACATTTTAATCTTTAGATTCTGACTATTGCAGAACATCTTTCACGTTTATTAAACAAGAAAATAGTAGATTGGTTCAAAACCAGGCTCAGTCCTCCTCTCAGAGGGAACCGGCTAAATGTCTATGTAGGTGATAATGAATGCAAATGCGACGGGACTATTTCTTCTTATACCAGAAAAAATACTCCTTCTGCCTTTTCTTTTCCTCAGTCTTCCTTGCAACGAAGATTTTTTTACCTGTATAGGGATCAATGCCCGTGTAAAACATTAATGCAGACAGGGTCATCGGGGTTGGTGTGAAATCCTGAACCTGTTCTGGCCTGATGCCCAGATCCCTGATCTCAGATACCAGCTCCTTCATCTCGGCATCAGAACAGCCCGGATGCGAAGAAATGAAATATGGCACGATCTCGTACTTAAGCCCATGTTGCTTCACGATGCTGTCGAATTTCCGCTTCAGCCTGCGAAAAAGTCCAAAAGGTGCTTTCCGCATCAGCGACAACACCCGCTCTGAAGTATGCTCCGGGGCCACCTTAAGCCTTCCTGAAACATGATTTCTTACCAGCTCGCTGAGGTATTCAGCTTCTGCCTGTCCTGCATCCGGATTCCATTCACTGAAAAGAAGATCGTATCTCACCCCGCTGCCAATGAAGGTCTTTTTAATTCCTGGCATTGAGCTGACCTTCCTGTAAAGCGACGTAAGGTCACTGTGGGATGTATTCAGGTTCCTGCAGACTGAAGGCCAGATGCATGAAGGACGGGAACATTTTTCACAGATAACAGGATTCTTTCCCTTCATCCTGTACATATTTGCCGATGGTCCGCCGAGATCAGAGATATTGCCTTTGAAATCGGGAAGCTGTGAGATCCTGCGAACCTCGTCGATAATTGATTTTTCGGATCTGCTGATAACCTGTTTCCCCTGGTGTGCGGCAATAGCGCAGAAACTGCATCCTCCAAAACAGCCCCTGTGAATATTAACCGAGAATTTGATCATTTCGTAGGCAGGGATCTGACCTTTCGCCTTATACCTTGGATGTGGCCGGTACATGAATGGCAGGCTGTAAGTGCGGTCTGCAGCTTCCTCTGATGAAGGCGGCATGGGAGGATTGACTAGTACGATCCTGTCACCCGATGGTTCAGCTAATCTTGCTGATTTTATCCTGTTTGACTCAGTTTCGAATCTGATAAAATTCGCGGAGTAGCTTTCTTTGTTTTTCGTGCACTCATCGAATGAATGAAGAGTTATGTCCTTCCAGTTCTTCTCTGCCGGCAGGGGATCACTCTTGTTAATCACAAGTGCTGTTTGCGGCGCTGTTTTCAAAGAAGTGAAAGGCACTCCCTTTTTGAGAAGGCTGAGAATATTCCTCAACGGCTCCTCCCCCATCCCGTAAACCATCATGTCGGCTCCGCTGCTGATCAGGATTGAAGGTTCAAGCCTGTCCTTCCAGTAATCATAGTGAGTGAGCCGTCTCATAGAAGCTTCTATGCCCCCAAGCAGAACGGGAACATCGGGAAATATCTGCTTCAGTATGCGGGTATATACTATCGATGGGTAATCAGGACGGAATCCTGATTTACCGTCAGGCGTATATGCATCATCTGACCTCAGCCTCCTGGCAGCCGTGTAATGATTAACCATAGAATCCATATTCCCGGCAGTTACGCCAAAGAAATACTTCGGGCGCCCAAGCTTGCGGAAATCCCGGAGATCGTCCTGCCAGTTCGGTTGCGGGACAATGGCAACACGGAATCCTTCGTCCTCTATAACCCTTGCAATCACGGCTGCTCCGAAAGATGGGTGATCAACATACGCATCCCCGCTGAATAATATAACATCAGCTTTCTCCCATCCAAGTATCTCCATTTCTTTTTTACTCGTCGGAAGCCAGCTGCTGTTGAATATGTTATTGATTTCCACGGTGCAAAGATAAAGAAAAGTGCCTAAAGTGCCTAGAGTGCCTAGAATGCCTAGAGTACTTAGGATCGGACTCCCAGACCCCTGGACTCCTGGACTATTATGGCTTGATTGTTGCAATACCTTAGCAATATCGATCTAATAAATTAATTGTCATATTCAATCCTGAGAGGGATTTAAAGATGGATGTCGCAAAAGTCATAATGCAGCATAAACGGTTAAGCAAGCTCGTATCTGAAAAAAGAATCAAGCAAAGTCTTGATATTCTTGACGATATGATCACAAACTCTTCATCAGGAAGTTTCCGCGACGAGTATGAAGACATGGTTATGACCTATAAAAACATGCTTACTTACACTATCGATGGCATTAACGATCCTGAAAGAAAAAAAGTCTACAGCAAGCTTATTCAGTCAATATTCGGCCTGGCAGACAGGGTAAAACAGGACATATTGTCACGTAATTCCGGTTGGCATATTTACTGGGTAAAGCAGCAGCTGGAAAAAGAGCTCCGCCTTACCGGAAACAACATTATTGAATCAGTCGACGACCTGATGTTCAAGTCGGAGCTTGATGAATGGCTGAAGATTAGCAGGGAAACGATCCAGCATCATGAATGGGATGCCTCGAAACGTCACAATAAGCTCATAAGGAATATATTCAATCATCTCTGGCTCACTGATTATTACGGAGATGCAGAGAACAGCCTCATCGATATTTTTCTTAAATCAGGCAACTTCGTATGGCACGAAAAAAGCCTTTTTGCAACGGCTATCACACTGAGTGCACTCCGTACCTGGCAATCTGATAAGATCACCCGCCTGATGGATGTCTATGCTGCCGGGGAAGAAAAAGTGATGGAAAGGGCTCTCACCGGCCTCGTGCTTGCGTTGCATCACCACAATGAGAGGATTGCTTTTTATCCCGAGATTGTGGAAAAAACAAAGCTGATGGGCAATGATGCTGCATTTAAAGAACATTGCAGGATTATAGTTCTGCAGACAATAAGATCGCGGGAGACTGAAAAGCTGGGTAAAAGGCTTCATGATGAGATACTTCCGAAAGTTGAAAAGCTTAAACCGCTTCTGGAGGAAAAGCTTGATCTGGAAAATATTCTCCCTGATTACAGGAATGAAGAGAAGAACCCTGACTGGTCGAAGATGTTTGGCGAATCAGAGGATATTTTCAAGACTATGGAGGAGCTTACAAGGCTGCAGATGGAGGGCTCCGACGTTTACATGTCTGCTTTTGCCAACATGAAGCATTTCGATTTCTTCAAGGATTTCCCCAACTGGTTCATTCCTTTCTATCCTGAGCATGACTCCGTTAATGAGATCTTCCATGATGAAATACTTGGACCGGGCTCAAGCGAGCTGGCAGAAGCGTTGTATAAAACCCCGTTCATCTGTAACAGCGATAAATATTCGCTCCTTCTCAATTTAAAATACCTCCCGGCAAATCAGAAGACAATGATGCTTAAGGTATTCAGGATGGAGCTGGAAGGACTCCAGCAGCTCAATGACGATGAATCGGCAACTGATCCATACCGGAACTTCAGGATAAACGTCACCCAGTATATTCAGGACGTATACCGTTTTTTCAAGCTCTCTCCTTACAAAAAAGAGTTCGAGGATGTCTTCACAGGCAAACTCGATATTTATAATTCGGAATTCTTTAAGCTAACATTTGAAAACACCGATACAGAAACTGGTATAGCGGATTACTTCTTCAGCAGGAACTTTTATGAAGATGCTTTGTCGCTGTACATGAAAAAGGTACCGGAAAAGCCTGATGATGCGCAGCTTTATGAAAAGATAGCTTTCTGCCACCAGGAGGCGGATGATTTCGAAAATGCCCTTGTCTTTTACCGGAGAGCCGAGTTGATTGACAGGAAGACATGGACAATTAAGAAGATAGGTTTGTGCCTGAGGCGTCTGCACCGTACTGAGGAAGCCCTTGAATACTACCTCCAGGCAAGCGATATGGAACCTGACAACATGCATTCGGTTTTGATGACAGGTCATTGTTATCTCGACCTTAAAAATTATGAGGAAGCTCTGAAGTATTATTTCAGGATCGAATTCAGTGATCCATTGAATATCAAGATATTGAAGCCGATAGCATATTGTTATTTCGCTCTCGGGAGGTTTGATGATTCTGAAAAATATTACGACAGGTTAGCACAAAATAAGCTCAATGCCCACGATCAGATCAACAGGGGCCATCTTGCATTGTGCAAGGGCAATAAAAGGGAGGCAATAAATTTCTACAGGCAGAGTGTCCTGGGAGGTGAGCTTACAAAAGATCAGTTTCTTTCAATATTCAGGCAGGATACACCATTGCTTTTGTCATTGGGTGTCAACGCCGATGATTTGCCAATTATAACAGACTACCTGTTGTTCATAACAGGTTAGAGATCTCCGGCTGCAGAATCGTTTCTTTCCTGTGCAGGAGGCGGAGGACCCTCCCTGTAAGGCCTGTCCCCATAATGCCCGTCAAATCTTCTGTTCAATGAATCTTTACCCCTGTTTATCCTGCTCTGGCGTATCATTTCCTGGCGTTTCTCATCCATCTCCTTCAACCTGGCAAGTTGTTCCTTCGTCAGTTTGGAATCCAGTTCCTTCCTGAATGCTTTCATTTTGGTGTCGAAGTTTTTCCTGAATTCAACCTGAAGGTCACCCATTTCCTTTGCATATTTATCGAGAACCACCTCGATGATTGCTTTCTGTTCTTCAGTAGGTTGGATTGTCTTATAGAAGCCTTCCCTGAATCTCTCCTCCGAGAAAAAGACCCTGACAGGCTTAAGTTTCTGGTACCTTAGCTGGGCAGAAGTCAGCATGCCCAGAACGAAACCTATAACAAGAGTGATGACGATGAT
This sequence comes from Chloroflexota bacterium, assembly GCA_050259395.1. Lineage (GTDB taxonomy): Bacteria > Bacteroidota > Bacteroidia > Bacteroidales > VadinHA17 > LD21. The sequence goes on along the minus strand of JBLNAO010000189.1, from coordinate 3,108 downwards.
GATTATTGACCTGCTTTTCATTTTAATTACCGGTTAATAGACAAACTATGCTTTCTGTCTGGGTATCGCCGATTCCCAGTATGGAATTAAATGACAGATTTCCTTCCATCAGAAAGATTGAAATCAGGAGAAGCACTATGGCGGCAACCCCGGTAAGAGCGATACGTGAAAATGCAAGATTCATGTATCGTGAGAACTCGACCTGTCTTGCTACAAACCTGTCAGCGGAGAACACATTGTCGAGCACCTTCCCGGTAAAGCCCCGGCTGAAATCGAAAGAGACTTCCTCCTGCAGTTTACTGAATGATTCACCGGTATCCGGGCCTTCATCCAGTGACCTGATCATTGTTTTTTTAATCTCTGATAATTTCATATTACAGTTTGTTCAAAATAACCTTTAGTTGTTCCTGAGCACGCGACAACCTCGAAAGCACCGTTCCCAGGGGAAGATCGAGAATCTCTGCCGTTTCTTTCGTTGAATAACCCTGCAGCATCCTCATGGCTACAATCACCCTGAACTTGGGGTCAAGAGCCTGCAATGCCTTTTCAACCAATTCCCTGGCATCCCGTTTCTCGTGGGTTTCATGATCAGGCACGTCAAATTCGTACATCTCATTATTACCCGTCTGCGAAAACATTGAAAAGAACCTCTTCCTCCTTTTAATCTCATTCAGCGTAAGATTAACCGCTATACGCTGAATATATGTTGAAAGTTTGGAATCTCCCCTGAAATCAGACAGTGAATGGTACAACTTGATGAACACTTCCTGTCCGATGTCTTCCGCATAAACCGAATCTCCAAGCATCCCTTTGACTGTTCTGGCAACCATCTTCCGGTAACGTTCCACAATCTCACCAAATGCGTTCTTGTTACCATCCAGCGCAGCCCTGACCAGATCGATTTCATCAGATGCATTATACGATTCGTTGATCATGCTACAGGTAATAGACAATTTGAGTCAGGAATATATTCCTCAATTGTTAATTTTTATTAACAAAGATCAAAAAAAAATAACCGATCGTTTGTCACTCTTCAATTTTAAGTTCGTAATCCCTTGTGTATCTTAATCTAAAGAGTTTCTGATTTTCAAAGCCATCCTCCGGATTATTCCTTTCAAACTCAAAATCATTCTGCAATAATTCAGGATTGTGCATTTCAGGGTGTGCAATAAACTGCTTTCCGTGAATGGCGAGACCACTCAGGAAGTAATATCCTATATCATATCCCATCCATGCATAACTGGTCTCGAGAGGCATCGTAAGGAATTTTTTGAGATAACTGATATTGAACTGCCTGACGTTTGCGGCTTCGTAATCTATTTTGTAAGGTGAAAAGATCAGCTGATTGAGGTCAAAGAATATTTTCGGATCAAGATTATCCAGGTAGATCATTGAAGGATATCCGAATAGCCGAACGTTGAATTTCCTGGTCAAACCATGAACAATGGTTACTATTTCACTAACTACTGGAGGGTCCTCAGATGCAATGATTACCACGTTATCGTTTTTTTCGGACAAGGAATGACTGATCCTGTTTATTGAGTCGTTCCCAAAAGCAGACCTGGGATAGAACACCAGTTCCCTGAAACGGATATCCTCATAGGCCATCTTTTGGGTAAGGTCATTGAAAATAAGCTGCTTAAATCTCCTTACATCAGGATCCTTACCTGTTGAGTCGGTATGAATGAAAACCAGGTTGCTGTTATTGAAATTGCTAATCTCCCTGGCAAGTATTCTCTGTGCTACCTCCAATGAAGAATTGGTCATGAAGACTGTCGGATGTCCTGAAAGAACTGCATTGCTTATCAATGGCACCGGCGAAACTACGGGGATGCCTTGGCGCCCGGCATATTCCGACACTATCCTGAGATTATTGGAGAAAACCGGACCTATAATAAGATCCATGTTGTCAAGCTTGCCGCTCCTGATCAGTTTCGTTATCACTGCGGTATCGCGCTGTACGTCGTATGTGTGGAGAGTGATATCGAGCCCCAGCGAACGAAGGGTGTCTGCAGCCATAAGGATGCCATTGTACATCTCGACAAAATCGAGGCTCTGCGGATATATCCAGTCCTCGGGCCTGTTCGAAAACTTATACTGCTTCTTACCTTTTATAACGGTCGAATCGACATTAACCCTGCCGGAATTCTGCTTAAGGTAAAAAGGCAGCATAACAGCAACATTTACAGAGCCTTGCAGATTCTTCACATCTGTGAAACCTGCCGGCCTTTCAAATGTGACAACCGGCTCCTGCGTGATCACCGGTATTGTATCGGCAACTGCCGGTTCTTCGTCCTCCTCCACATTGAGTCCTTCTGACGGAACTTTTATGTAATCGCCTACCTGGGGAAATCTTATGTTCCTGTTTTCCCTTCTGAGCACCCTGAGGCTTACCCCGTATTTCTGGGCAATCGAGGAGAGGGTTTCTCCCTTTTCTACTTTGTGATAGATGTATTTTTTATCCTGTTGCGAAAATTTCTCTTTCTGGGTCATAAAATCTTTCCGCGGAATGGCAATCTCCGATCCGACTGAAAGCTTGTTGATGTCTATTCCAGGATTGCTTTGAAGGATTTGAACATCGGAAACACCATACAATCTCGACAGGCTGTAAATTGTTTCACCTGATTTCAGGGCATGATAAGTAAAACGTGCCTGATCCTTGTCACGGATCACAGTCGGAATTGCAACTGCAGGTTTCGGGGTGTTTCCTGTTACGGGAATTCTGAGAACTTGTCCCTCACTTATACCGTATAATGCCGGAGGGTTTTCTGCTGTAAGCTGCCCGACTTCAATACCATACGCCCTGGCAATTGAGTAGGCTGTCTGCCCTTTTTTTACAGTGTGTATGAAGTACGGTGTTCCTGAGATTATGACTTTTTCCCTGGATGTCTCGACGGGAACCTGTGAGTTTGAGACGACAGAACTGATTGACAATAAAAAAAGTATAACAAAAAATCCTATCGCTTTCTTAATCTTCATTACTCCGGTACAGTATTAATCAGCTACAAAAATATAAACATTTCTCTTCCTGATGTACAGATAAATCAGAAACAGCATGTTTAACCTTATTATTGTATGCTTTTAAAGTGTACTGAGGAATAGTTTGCA
>JBLNAO010000188.1:0-2777 GCA_050259395.1 Chloroflexota bacterium | reverse complement strand
CTTTCGGCATTCCAGATGCTGATCTTTGCAGTGATAGGAAATTCAATACTTGGTATAAAAGGTCTGACAGCAGAGTACTGGCTGGTGCTTTTTTCTGTTTCCTGCTTTGCCAACGTCCTCGGGCTGAACATTTCTTCAGCATTCAATTCAGCAGTAACAATTTATATCCTCATCCCACTTCTGATTATACCCCAGATGGCGCTCGGCGGAGCCATGTTTGATTTTGACAAGATCAACAGCAGGTTCGGTGGAGGCAATGGCAAATCACCGATTGTTGCAGATGTAATGGCATCAAGATGGGCTTATGAAGGACTGGCTGTGACACAGTTCAAAAACAACCGGTATGAAAAGGATTTCTTCGATATTGAAAAGATAGCCAGTCAATCGAATTTCAAGCAGGCATTTTATATTCCGGAGCTAAGAAAAATTATCGACAATACAGTACTGCTTCCAGGGAATGACAGCAAAGAAATGCTGATGAGGGAAAACCTCCGGTTGTTACTGAATGAATTCAACTCCGAAATGAAGGTATGGAAAGAAATAAAATACAACACCGGAAACCTGACTCCAGAGAAATTTGACAATGAGGTTGCAAAAGAAGCTCATGAATTCCTGGACCAGATAGAGGAAAGGTATATCAAGGTCTATAATCTTGCCAGCAGCAGGAAGGATGAACTGATAACAAAAATGCAGCAGCAGTCTTCAGCCGGGCAGGATTATCTCACACGTTACGATGCATATTATAACGACTTTCTTTCAGATATTTTAAAGAAGACTAACCTTTCAGACCGGATCGTAAGGGAAGAGGACAGGCTCGTGCAGACGGCAGAACCAATCTACAAATCCCCTGATCCTTCAGCCACTGTATCTCTGAGGGCACATTTCTTTGCACCGGAGAAATATTTTTTTGGCTTGCGGATAAGCACTCTCTTTTTCAACCTGATCATAATATGGCTTATGTCAGTTCTTTCCGGGATAGCTCTTTACTTCGATGTGCTCAGAAACATTGTTGAACCGCGGAAGGGGCGACCCAAAGCAGCTTCACTCTGAAAATACTTAATTATAAACCTGTATATACATCAAAAAAATGAAAAAACTGTTTATCATCCTGGCATTCATTCTGATAGCGCAGGTAAACTCCGGACAATCATCGGATCCGCTGATTGGTAAATGTATGGCTTCAGCCGGTAATGATTCGAAATACCTGAAGGATTTCAGGATACAGCTGGGCAAGGCAAGCGAATCTTCAGGGCCAAGGTACAAGGCAAATATCTCTCTCTGGAAAGATATGAAATACCGTTTCACGATGTGCAGCTCGGATGATTCAAAGGGCCAGCTGATAGTAATTGTAACAGATGAAACAAGCAAGCCTGTCATTTCTTCTTTTGACAAGAAAAGCGGAAAAACTTATACTTCGGTCGATTTTACCTGTGGCAAGAGCGGGATCTACCAGATTAATTTTGACTTTATTAACGATGAAGCCGGTTCAGGAATTGGAATGATCTCTATAATCAAATGATTACTTCCACCTGTTGCTGATTAAATAACAAAAATTAACGAAATGACTAAAGTCAAAAATTACCTGTCAGCCGGACTCCTGGCCATTTTCATGTTTGTTACTGACCTTTCAGCCCAGGCTCCGGATGATATTAAAAATATATTCATGCAGGCCGAATCATATTTCCTGTATGAGGAATATGAGCTGGCAAACCAACTTTTTCTCCTGATCGAGAGCCCTGAAAACATGAATATAAAGTACAAGATCGGGACATGTTACCTTAATATACCAGGTGAGAAGGAGAAATCGATTCAATATCTTGAAGAGGCTGTCAAGGGAGTCAGTTCCAACGCAAAACCCGATTCTCCGAAAGAGCTTAAAGCTCCCCAGGAGGCCTGGTTTTCACTGGCAAAAGCATATATGATCAATAATGATTTTGAGAAGGCTATCACCACTCTTGGCATTTTTGAGGAATCAGTCAGGAAGTCCGGAACCATGAACGAATTAGCCAATTACGAATTTATTGCACAACAGATACAGGCTTGTAAGAATGCAATTCAATACAGGCAGTTCCCGATAGATTTTCTGAAAGAATCCCTTGGTACTGGTTTTTCCCAGGGATCGATCAATGAAAATCCTGCTGTAAGCCACGATGGGAATGTAATTGTGTATACTGAACGCAGGGGCATTGAGAATGCTATATTTTTCTCAGTAAAGCGAAACGGGATATGGGAGTCGCCGGTCGAAATAACAGGTGAACTTAATGCCGGAACGGATTGCTCCTCAACGGCTCTGAACTATGATGGAACAGAACTATACCTTTATAAAACAGATAATTATGATGGGGCTATCTATTCTTCAGTGTATGCAAACGGTAAATGGTCGCCGATTGTGAGGCTGAACCGGAATATCAATACCAGGTATTATGAATCGCATGCGTCGGTATCGGCTGATGGCAACCGTCTTTATTTCACAAGCAACAGGGAGGGGGGACAAGGGAATCTTGATATTTATGTTTCCCAGAAAGAAGGTAATGGCAGCTGGGGACCTGCGGTAAACCTTGGCGCGACAATCAACACACCTTTTAACGAGGACACACCCTTTATCACATCAAATGATTCATTGCTTTTTTTCAGCTCTGAAGGGCATAATTCAATTGGAGGATTTGATATTTTCAAGAGTGTTCAGACATCATCGGGATGGCGCGAACCTTCCAACCTTGGCTATCCTGTGAATTCGGCAGATGACGATAAGTTTTTTCAGCCTGAAAAAAACGGAA
>JBLNAO010000187.1:0-7267 GCA_050259395.1 Chloroflexota bacterium | reverse complement strand
AGCAATTGTCAACATTGGCATTATAATTGAAAACACATCTGTAATCTATTTAAGATAGTACAAGGAAGACAGGGATGTTCGACAATTTCCGCGATATAATGAACTTTGATGAGGAGCTCTTCGAGAAGAGGAACAAGGATTATGGCGCGTATCAGCTGAGAAAGAGATATAATGGTGTAATGACTTCAAGCGTTATTATTGCCATAATTCTGTTCAGCGCAGCAGTGATTCTTCCTTTCCTGATGAGACCTAAGAATGAGAAGGTTATTGCCGGCCGTGCCGGATATACCACTGTAAGCATGGAAAATTTCGAACCGCCGGAAGATATTTACATCCCTCCGGCTGCGCCTCCACCTCCTCCTGCCCGTGCAGAAGACATTGTCAGATACGTTCCTCCCGAGGTGGTCGACACAGTTACCCCATTTGAACCTACTCTGGCAACACCGGAGGAGCTTGCCGAAATACCCGATGATGTCAACCTCGACCTTATGGGAACCGGTTCGGGCACCAATTCTATGGGAGTTGAAGGCGGCATTCCCACCGATGAACCATTCTTTTTTGTCGAACAGATGCCAACATTCAAAGGCGGAGACATAAACAAATTCAGATTGTGGGTGCAGCAACGGACCAACTACCCGCAGGAAGCTATCGATAAAAAGATAAAAGGACAGGTTGTCCTTACATTTATTGTGGAGACCGATGGAACCATAAGCAATGTTACCGTTGTTAAGGGAGTTGACCCGCTTCTCGACAGCGAAGCCATAAAGGCAATAGAATCCTCTCCGAAATGGACTCCGGGCTTTCAACGCGGCCAGCCGGTCAGGGTCAGGTATGCAATACCCCTGAATTTCACAATATGAATAAGCTTTGGAGCATATCCCGAAGTATGGTCCCTTCTGACTTTTCCATTATGGCATGAATTTTGGTTCTTTGTTAATCAATTAACAATGGCCCCAGCTACTATGGCCTGAAGACAGAGACTAATTTGTTTTTTCAATGATTTTCTTACCTTAGCCACATAACCAAGCCACCAGATATGAAACAATTTTTACCCTATTTATTTATCTTTACTATATTCCTCTCAGGTTGCGGATCTTCCAGGAAACAGCTTGAAAGAGGAAATTACGATGCGGCTATCGACAAGGCTGTACGGGAGCTCCGAAGGAATCCACGGGATGAAAAACAGGCTGAGATCCTTTCACAATCGTACAGGGTCGCCAATGATCAGGATAATGAGAGAATCCGTCTTCTGAAAATGGAAGGCAGGGCAAACGGCTGGGATGAGATTTACCTTATCTACAGAGCGCTCAACGATAGGCAGTCTATCGTAAAGACAGTTACTCCGATTAACCTGAAAGGCCGATCGATCGATTTCCCGTATGTCGATTATATTCCTGAAATGGTTGCTGCAAAGCGGAAAGCTGCAGATTTCTATTTTGCCCATGGCACCGAACTGATGAAAAGCGGACTGAAGGATTCATACAGGCAGGCTTTTGCAGAATTCGTCAGGGCAAAAGAGTATGTAGGTGATTATCCCGGAATAGACCAGAAGATAATGGATGCAAAATACCTGGGAATGAGCCGGGTGCTTATTTCACTGCAGAACACTTCCATAATAAAGTTCCCCCCCGAATTTGAACGCGACCTTCTCGCGCTCGACTTACCCGCTCTCAATTCCGAATGGGTCGAATATCACACTCAATCCCCCGGGGGAGATACACAATGGGATTATTTCGTGAACGTTAACATCAAAAACATTGCTGTGTCCAACGATAATAGCCTGGTACGCGATTCTGTGATCAAACGGGAGGTAGAGGATGGATTCACTTATGTTCTCGATAAGAAGGGCAATGTGATGAAGGACACTCTCGGCAATGACATCAAACAAAAAAAATACAAAACGGTGCAGTGTGCACTTGTGGAGACTGTGCAGTCTAAAGCCTGCCAGATAGTTGGTGATGTCGAAGTGATACAGCTGAATCCGGGCAAGACAGTAAAAAAAGATCCGATAGGGGCACAATCGAATTTCGAAAACGTTTCTTCACGTGCGCTGGGTGACATCCAGGCGCTTAATCAGCAGCAGCTGGAACGGACTAAATCGGCAATTGTCCCTTTTCCTCCGGACATCGAGATGGTTCTGAGATGCTCTGAATCATTGAAGCTGGCAATAAGAGGAGCGATTATGAATGACCGTCGTTTTATAATGTAAAACAGTAATTTGCATAAAAGCCGTTTAGGTGAATATGCCGCAAAATCAGTAATTTCGCGGCATATTTCTTTAATCAGGAGGTTCTAATTGATCGATACAGGAGAAAGAAAGGAAAGTGCAATACTGATAGGGATAAATTATCCAGGTCAGGATGACCGCGAGGTAAACGATTTTCTTGATGAGCTCGCATTTCTTGCAAAGACAGCCGGAGCCGATCCGGTGAAAAGATTCACTCAAAAGATCGATCATCCCGATCCGCGTACTTTCGTTGGCTCGGGGAAGATCTTCGAAATTGCTGGTTTCGTACGGGAGAACAATACTGATATTGCCATATTCGACGACGAACTGTCGGCAAGCCAGATAAGGAATATTGAAAAGGAGCTCGGCTGCCGCATTCTCGACCGCACAAACCTGATCCTCGATATTTTCGCACATCATGCCAGGACATCACATGCTCGGACGCAGGTTGAGCTTGCACAATACAAGTATCTTCTGCCTCGGCTTACCGGTATGTGGACTCACCTTGAACGCCAGAGGGGAGGTATAGGTCTCAGGGGCCCGGGTGAAACCGAGATCGAGACAGACAGGAGGATAATCAGGGATAAGATCTCCCAGCTTAAGGAACAGCTGAAGAAGATAGACACCCAGATGGCAACGCAGAGGAAAAGCCGCGGCAAGATGGTTCGTGTTTCGCTTGTGGGTTACACCAACGTGGGCAAATCAACTATTATGAACCTGCTCAGTAAATCTGACGTGACTGCCGAGGATAAGCTTTTTGCAACGCTCGATACTACAGTTAGAAAGGTCGTTTTAGGGAACCTTCCTTTTCTTCTTTCCGATACAGTGGGTTTTATCAGGAAGCTGCCTCACGACCTTGTAGAGTCGTTCAAATCGACCCTCGATGAGGTGAGGGAATCTGACCTTCTGATTCACGTGGTGGATATCTCTCATAAAGGTTTCGAGGAGCAGATAAAGGTAGTGAATGAGACTCTGAGGGAGCTGAATTCTTTCAACAAGCCAACCGTAATTATTTTTAACAAGATAGATGCATTCACGTATACCGTACGCGATGAATACGATCTGTCACCTGTGCTGAAGGAGAATTATTCACTCGATGATCTGAAAAAATCATGGATGGCTGGAAGTCATCATAAGACAGTGTTCATTTCGGCAAAGACTAAGCAGAACGTCGAGGAGCTAAGAAAATTGCTCTATGAGGAAGTGAAAAAGATTCATATCACAAGATACCCCTATAACGATTTTCTATACGAGGGACCTTTCTCTGCAGAATAATTAAAAAAGTTACACAGAGTTTCACATAGAAGGCACAGAGGTTCACAGAGTTCAGATGACAGGATTTATGCGGTCCTCTGTGGTCCTCAGTGTAACTAAAAATTTTTAATAAAGCTTATTCTTGTACATATACTCAGCGATCTGAACGGCATTGGTTGCGGCGCCTTTCCTGATATTATCCGAAACAACCCAGAGATTAAGACACTTCTCTTTCGAAAGATCTCTTCTGATCCTGCCCACAAACACCTCATCCCTGTTGTGAGCCATTATCGGCATCGGATATTCATTTTTTGAAGGATCGTCATATATCACTACCCCCGGGAAGCCTGCAATAAGCTTCTTCACATCGTCGAGGTCAAAATCATTTTCGAACTCGATATTCACTGCTTCTGAATGTCCTCCGACAACAGGTATCCTTACAACTGTTGCAGTTACTTTTATAGATTGATCCTCCAGTATTTTCCTGGTTTCATCAATAAGCTTCTGCTCTTCGGTTGTATATCCGTCAGCCTGGAATGATCCTCCGTGGGGAAAGCAGTTCTTGTCGATCGGATGTGCATATGCCATCTCACCCTTTACACCTGCACGCTCATTCTCCATCTGCTGAACGGCTTTGACGCCGGTGCCCGTGACAGACTGATAAGTGGCAATCACCAGCCTGTGAATCTTGTATTTTCTGTGAAGCGGAGCAAGAGCCATAACCATCTGAATAGTCGAGCAGTTCGGGTTGGCAATTATCCTGTTGCCTTTCTTAATTACATGGCTGTTTATTTCAGGTACTACAAGGGGTACCTCATTGTACATTCTCCAGAATGACGAATTGTCGATAACCACTGTACCGTTCTTTGCAAAAACAGGAGCCCATTCCTTCGAAGTTGATGCACCGGCTGAAAATATGGCGAAATCGGGTTTGGCTGCCACAGCATCTGCAACGCTTACAACCTTTACAGGTTTACCCTTGAACATGATTTCTTTGCCAACCGATTTCTCGGATGCAGCAGGCAATAATTCTGAAACAGGGAAATTTCTTTCTTCAAGCACTTTCATCATTGTGCGTCCTACCATCCCGGTGGCGCCTACAACTGCTGTTTTCAACATTCTGGTTTAGTGGTTAATTTGTTTGTTAAAAATAATTATTTGTTTAAATTTACTTTTGAAGTTAAAATCGTCAAAATTAACTTTTTTTTCATTCTGTCGCGCTGCATGAAAAAAGTAATTTTGGTTATTCTAATGATGCCCTGTCTGGCATCAGCTCAGATCATTGATGATTTTGAATCCGGCGATGTCATCTCCTGGATCCAGAACGAACCCGGCAGATGGAAAGCAGATACACTTAATTCCATCTCAGGAAGGCTTTCTCTGCATCATGTTTATGACAATACCGAAGCGGCGACAGATCGTATTGCACACGCCATAAGGAACCTCCATCCCGGTGAAGGCACTGTAAGCTGGTCCTTCATGCTGAGGCATGGTTATGAACCTTCCTCTTCAAATAACTGGATGGTCTTTCTTCTCTCGGAATGTGATGCAGGAAGCATGACAACGACAGCTTGTTCAGGCGGATTTGCCATCGGTGTCAACATAACAGGTTCTGACGATTCGCTCAGGCTGGTAAAAATCAGGAACGGCAGTATTACTACACTCCTGAATACAGGGATCAACTGGCAAACCGATATCGGAATTGCCACTTCTGCAAAGATCAATGTTGAACGGTCTGTAACCGGCGAATGGCAGGTAAATATTTACAAAAATACCGGAGAGCTGATGAAAACGTCCTCTGTTACAGATAATGAGATGTTTAACGCATCATGGTTTGGCATCAGCTATCGTTACTCTTCAACCAAAGACAGGCTTTTGTGGATCGATGAAATCCGTATGGAAGGGGTGTTTTATGCAGATACAATCGCTCCATCCCTGGTTAAAACTGTAATTTCAGGAAGGAATTCACTCGACCTTTCCTTTTCCGAAGAAACTGCACCCGGATCGGTTATTGCTTCGCTTTTCACACTTGATTCGGGTGAAGCTGCCTCCTCGGTTTTGAATAAGGACCCGCTGAATTACAGGATCACATTTCCTTCTGTATTTCAGAATAAAAAATTAAATACCCTTACCATAAGCAATGTCTGCGACAGTACGGGAAATTGTTCGGGTGAAATAGTTTCTGAATTCACGCCTGTCTGGGCGGAGAAGACAGATATCATAATCTCCGAAATCATGGCAGATCCGGTTCCTTCGGTCTCTCTCCCGGAAAAAGATTATCTCGAGATTTTCAACAGGACCGGATATGGGTATGATCTGAAAAACTGGAAGCTTTATTCCGGAGATCTGTCGTACAGGTTTGTCAAAGGCTATATCGGACCTCTTGAGAGAATGATTTTATGCCATATAGCAGATACTTCTTCATTCTCTGGGTATGGGAAGGTACATGGTTTTAGTTCTTTCCCTGCACTTTCTTCAGACAAGGGACTCGTATACCTTTCAGACAGCCTGGGAATGTTAATACACGGCGTTGAATATTCCTCAGGCTGGTATAACAATGATCTCAAATCGGAAGGCGGATGGTCGCTCGAAATCATTGATACTGATTTTCCTTTTTTTACGAATGGCAACTGGACTGCTTCATCATCACGAACCGGAGGAACTCCCGGTATGGTGAATTCTTCTGCAGGTACAAACAGGGATATATCATTCGATGGACTAATGAATGTATTCCCGGATGACAGCCGTCATCTGCTGCTGGAATTTTCGGAATCCCTTCCGGATGTTCCACTCAGCATTAAGGCAGAAGGATCTGAAATCAGCGGGGTTTCCGTTGCAGATCCTCTTTTCCGCAAGTTTCTCATTACACTTTCTTCGCCTTTGGAGACCAGGAAAACATACAGGCTTACTGCAGCTGACCTTTATGATTTTGCAGGGAATATTATCGGAAAGAATGATTTTGTTTTCGGATTGACCGAGCAGGCGCAACCTGGAGATATCTTTTTCAACGAGCTTCTTTTCAATCCGGTCCCGGGAAACAGCGATTACATTGAATTTTACAATGCCTCCGAAAAAACACTCGATGTTTCCAGGCTTTTTCTTGTCTCGGTTGATGACGCCACTTCAGACACTTCAAGCCTGTTCAACGTATCAGAAAAGCGGATATGCCTGATGCCTTCCTCTTACTATGCCATAACTGAAGATCCGTCAGCAACAGGCTCATACCCCAGGGGTGATGCACAATCTGTATTCAGAACCGGCCAAATGCCTTCAATGCCAGATGACGAAGGGCATCTTCTTCTTCTCAACAGGGAGCTCGACATTATTGATGAGGTGAGATATTCTGAAAAAATGCATTATCCGCTTCTTGCCGGGAATGAAGGGGTATCGCTCGAGAAAACCAATCCGTTCCTGCCGTCTGCCGAAGCTCTGAACTGGCATTCGGCTGCCGAAAGCTCGGGGTGGGGAACACCCGGTGCTCAGAATTCAGTTTATTCCGAATTTCCTGTGAATGATGAGCAGATCGTTCTTTCCTCATCGAGGATAACTCCGGATGGTGACGGATATGAGGATCATCTTAACATCGGATTCAGGTTCCCTGCAAATGGTTATGTCATCAGTGCTGCCATTTTCGACGAGTCAGGAAGTCTTGTAAGGAAAATTGCCACGAACCTGCTTTCCGGTCCCGAAAGCATTCTTGTCTGGGATGGAACAGCTTCGGACGGCACTCCTGTCAGGACAGGCATTTATATCATCCTTGCAACATGGTATAACGATTCAGGCCAG